>CANTHI010000287.1 GCA_947653505.1 uncultured Eubacterium sp. | reverse complement strand
ACATTCTGGAAACCGGAACAATGAAACAGGTCCGCTTCCCTCATCCAGCGTCCGTACAGCCAAAAAGTAACATTTTTATGTAAATTGTTGCATTTATTCTTAAGTTCGCGCCTATGGGGTATGCCCTACTGGGCACCAGCTGCGCGTTCCGTGAGAATATGATTCAGGAGTGAGGGGCGGTTTTACGAAGCAAACGTTCCATATCGCCCCGAATCGTTACTATGAGCGGCTCCAGGCCGTGAATGGTAACTGCCTTCCGCCGGATTTGCGCTGCCTCAGAAAAAAGTTATTGATTTTAAAGTCCGAAATGCTATAATGGTAAAGGTAACTTTGGACGAATTACGAAAGAGACAACGATGATGTACCTGATAGCGATATGTGATGACGAGAAAAAGGAACTGGATAAAACAGAAAGGATGCTGGCTGATTATCAGAAGGAGCACCCGGGATGCGTGTTTTCCATCGAACGGTTTACAAGCGCGCAGGAGCTGCTTTGTATGGTTAGGGAGCAGGGATATGCACCGGATTTAATTCTGCTGGATATTTATATGCCGCAGAAGACGGGGATGCATGCGGCGCAGGAGCTGCGGAATATGGGCAGCGGGGGAAGGATTATTTTTATCACGACGTCGTCCGATCATGCGCTGGAAGCGTTTGGTGTGGATGCGTCCCAGTATCTGGTAAAGCCGGTGACAGAAAAACAGCTGTTTTCGATACTGGACAAGTACTTAAATGAGATCGAGGAGCAGAGCAGACGGTATCTGCTGCTGCGGATTGACGGCAGGATACGCAGGATCGCGCTGGAGCAGATTTTATCGTGTGAGGCGCAGGGCAAGCGCCAGTGCCTGTATCTGCAGGACGGTTCCCAGGTGATTGTGCGTATGACGATCGCGGAGCTGTATAAGATGCTGGAGCCGTATGAGGAATTTGTAAGAGTCGGGGCTTCTTATATTGTAAATCTGGCGCATGTCGACAGCTTAAATTCCCGTGAAATCTGTCTGGACAATGGCAGGTGCATTTATCCGCCAAGAGGCGCGTACCAGCCGCTGCGGGAACGGTACTTCCATTATTATTGTGGGGGGGGTACAAAACAATCGAAGGTGAGCACGACGGATCTGTTTTCGAAAAAGTATAAGGCGCAGTTTATGCCCGGTGGGGCAGACCCTGCGCGTTCCGTGAGAATATGATTCAGGAGTGAGGGGCGGTTTTGCGAAGCAAACGTTCCATATCGCCCCGAATCGTTACTATGAGCGGCCCAAGGCCGTGAATAGTAACGTTTATAGTTTGGAATGTATCTGGTCTGGAAAAAAACACTTGAAAGAATGTGTCATTACGATTAAAATAGATGAAAGCGTGTTTGAAGTATAGGTTGTAAATTTGTTCAGACACGCTTTCTGAACATACAGACAGAAGCGGAGGAGAATGGTACTATGATCGAACAGAAAAATATTCATGAAATGACGCGCAGGGAGTACTGCAGCTATGTACAGCGTTATTACAGCAACGATCCGAAGTGGGTGCGCACGAGACTGATCTCCAAATGGGATCAGGATCATGAGAAAAAGAAAAGTGAGGGTACGGTTCAGTGAGCAGACAGGCACAGGTAAAGCGGGACACAAAAGAAACGCAGATTACGCTCCGGCTGGAGCTGGACGGGACAGGCAAAAGCAGTCTGGATACCGGCATTGGTTTTTTTGACCATATGCTGGATGGATTTGCCAGACACGGGCTGTTTGATCTGGAGGTTTCCTGCAGGGGGGACATGCAGGTGGACTGCCATCACAGCATTGAGGATACCGGCATTGTGCTTGGCAGTGCGATTAAAGAAGCGGTTGGTGATAAAAAAGGCATCCGCCGCTATGGATATTTCCTTCTGCCGATGGATGAAGCGCTTGTGCTGTGTGCGCTGGATTTGTCCGGCAGGCCGTATTTTGTGTATGACGCCGCGTTCTCATCTGAACGGTGCGGACAGATGGATACGCAGATGGCAAGGGAGTTTTTTTATGCGGTCAGCTATGCTGCAGGTATGAATCTGCATATGAAAATGCTGTATGGGGAAAATGACCATCATATTATGGAAGCGATGTTCAAGGCTTTTGGAAAGGCGCTCGATCAGGCTGTAGGGATAGACGGGCGTATTACAGACGTACTTTCTACGAAAGGTGTGTTAGCAGGCATCTGAGACAGGCCGCGGCACCGGATGACAACAGGATGAATCCGTATCTATGGGTTCATCTTTTTTGCAACTACACAATATCTAGTGGAATATTTTGTATAATTTTATTAAAAATACATAGATATAGTATTGGGCATTGACAATGAACCCTTGTTCGGGTACAATAATTCAAAAGGCAGATGTATCAATCTGGCTGCGGCAGTGCATGCGGCTGGTTTTCATAAAGACAGAAACATGGATTTGATGAGGGAATAAGGAGCGGAGTAAAATGAAGATTATTAAGCGAAGTGGTTCAGAGATGACATTTGACATCGACAAAATCAGTCAGGCGGTAAGCAGAGCCAATCTGAGTGTACCGGAGAGTGCGAGACTGAATGAGCTGCAGATTACCCTGATTTCAGACAATGTAAAAAAAATCTGTGAACGGATGGGGCGTGCGCTGAATGTGGAGGAGATTCAGGATCTTGTGGAAAACGAGATCATGAACCAGCGGGCGTTTGATGTAGCCAGAAATTACATTACTTACCGCTATAAGCGTGCGCTGGTGCGCAAGTCCAATTCCACGGATCAGCAGATTTTAAGCCTGATTGAATGCAACAACGAGGAAGTAAAGCAGGAAAACTCAAACAAGAATCCGACCGTAAACAGCGTGCAGCGCGATTATATGGCCGGAGAGGTCAGCAAGGATATTACGAAACGGTTTTTGCTGCCGAAGGATATTGTGGAAGCGCATGAGGAAGGGATCATTCATTTTCATGATTCCGATTATTTTGCCCAGCATATGCATAACTGCTGCCTTGTGAATCTGGAAGACATGCTGCAGAACGGGACGGTCATCAGTGAGACGCTGATCGAACCGCCCAAAAGCTTTGCCACAGCCTGCAATATTGCCACGCAGAGCATCGCGCAGATCGCGAGCGCGCAGTACGGCGGACAGAGCATTTCCCTGTCCCATCTGGCTCCGTTTGTGCAGGTCAGCCGCGAAAAGTACCGGAAAAGGGTACGGGAAGAGTTTGCCGCAGAGGATCTGGAGCTGGACGAGATTAAAATCAACGAGATCGCGGAAAAAAGAGTCCGTGATGAGATTAAACAGGGCGTACAGATGATCCAGTATCAGGTCATTTCGCTGATGACGACGAACGGGCAGGCGCCTTTTGTCACGGTATTTATGTATCTGGACGAAGTGGAAGAGGGACAGACCAGAGATGACCTTGCCATCTGTATCGAAGAGATGCTGCACCAGCGGATCAAAGGGGTCATGAACGAGCAGGGCATTTACATCACACCAGCATTTCCAAAGCTGATTTATGTACTGGAAGAAGACAATATTCATGAAGACAGCAAATACTATTATCTGACCAAAATTGCCGCGCAGTGTACGGCAAAGCGGATGGTGCCGGATTATATATCAGAAAAGATGATGAAAAAGCTCAAGCAGGGCAACTGCTATACCTGTATGGGCTGCCGCTCATTTCTGACCGTTTACAAAGATGAACATGACAAATTTAAATTTTACGGCAGATTCAATCAGGGTGTTGTCACGCTGAATCTGGTAGACATCGCCTGTTCGTCCGGCGGCGATATGGAGCAGTTCTGGAAGATCTTTGATGAGCGTCTGGCGCTCTGCAAACGGGCGCTGATGTGCCGCCATAACCGCCTGAAAGGCACGCCATCCGACGTGGCGCCGATTCTGTGGCAGCACGGTGCGCTGGCAAGGCTGAAAAAAGGCGAGACGATCGACGCTTTATTATATGGAGGATATTCGACCATTTCCTTAGGCTATGCCGGGTTATATGAATGCACCAGATATATGACAGGCAGATCCCACACCGATACCGAGGCAAAGCCGTTCGCGCTGGCAGTCATGCAGCATATGAACGACGCCTGCGCAAAATGGAAAAAGGAAGAAAACATTGATTTTTCCGTATACGGAACACCGTTAGAGTCGACTACTTATAAATTTGCGAAATGTCTGCAGAAGCGTTTTGATAAAATTCCGGGGGTAACGGATAAAAATTATATTACAAACAGCTATCATGTCCATGTGGCAGAACAGATCGACGCGTTTACAAAGCTGAAATTTGAAGCAGAGTTTCAGATGCTTTCCCCGGGCGGGGCAATCAGCTATGTAGAGGTGCCGGATATGAAGACCAATCTGGAAGCCGTGCTGTCTGTCATGCGCTACATTTATGACAATATCATGTACGCGGAGCTGAATACAAAGAGCGACTATTGTCAGGAATGCGGATATGACGGAGAGATCCAGATTATCAATGACGGCCACGGCAAGCTGATCTGGAAATGTCCACGCTGCGGCAACACAGACCAGAACAAAATGAACGTCGCAAGACGGACCTGCGGGTATATAGGGACGCAGTTCTGGAATCAGGGCCGGACACAGGAGATTAAGGACCGGGTGCTTCATTTATAGAAGGAACCGGGCCCCCATAGGCGCGAACTTAAGCGGAAAATGCAACAATTTGCATAAAAGTGTTACATATTGGGGATCCGGACGCTGGGAGAGGGAATTTGTCCTGTTTGCTGTGACCGCTCCAGAATGTAAGAAGCCCTAAGTATTCTGCATCCAGACTGTGGAACCGGACGGGCGCGACACCTACTTCGCTTCTGGCGTTCCGCCAGCAGCTAAAGGTGCCGCTTCGGCTTCGCCGCCTGTGTACCTCGCAGAATACTAAGGGCTTCTAACATTCTTCCGAAGCCACAGCAAACAGGACAAATTCCCTCTCCCAGCTGGTTTTCTTAAGCGTTACTTCAGATAACCGGATTGCCGGTGTAATAACTTTTGCATGATGTTTCGCTACAACGTGTGTAAAGCTTATGAAAGCCAGCCGGATGGGAGGCGCTGACCTGTCTGCCTGAGACGTTGGAAGAATGTTTAGAAGCTCCTGGTATTCTGGCCGATACACAGGCGGAGAAACCGAAGCGGCACCTTTAGCTGCTGCTTTGCGTACACTTTTTTATTCACACAGTCTGTCTCAAAAGCATGAGGGATGGCAGGCCGGATAATCGTACAAATTGATACAGGTTTGCCATCATTCGAAAAACATCCTCCAGCAATTATATGCAACGCACTGGAAAAACAGCTGGATGAGGGAAGCGGCCCTGTTTCATTGTGACTTTGGAAGAATGTTAGAAGCTCTTAGTATTCTGCGC
>CANTHI010000286.1 GCA_947653505.1 uncultured Eubacterium sp. | reverse complement strand
GGAAATTCAACGACGATGTCGTTGGACTGGCGGAACAGGCCGCAGAAACAGGCAAAAGAAGCGATCCGGTCATGTCTGTCTGTCGGGGCAGATGCGGGTTATTTAATTTCCAGCAGAAGCTTTGGAGGTTCGGATACGCTTGCTACGAGTTATATTCTTTCAGAGGCAATCAGGGCAGTAGAAGAAAAAGAAGGATTAAAGTTTGATCTGATCCTTTGTGGAAAACAGGCAACAGACGGAGATACCGCGCAGGTGGGACCGGAAATAGCCGAGCATCTGGATCTGCCGCAGATTACATACGCACTGGATATTATCGAAAAGGATGGAGAGGTTCAGGTTAAACGGGAGCATGATTCCGGCTATGATATGATCTCTGCAAAGCTGCCGGCTGTTGTAACGGTCGTAAAGCTGCCATATGAGCCGCGTTATCCTACCATTAAGAGTAAACTGGCTGCAAAGAAAAAAGACATTCCGGTTTTGTCGGAAGAAGATATTCCATCCATTAATCTTGCGGAATGCGGCCTGAAGGGGTCTCCGACAAGAGTGAAAAAGACGTTTACGCCAGTCCGTGAGAAAAACGGAGTAAAACTGACAGGTATGGAGCCGCAGGAGGCTGCAAAAGAAGTAATCAGGCTGTTAGATGAAGCAAAGTTGTTATAGGAGGGGCAGAATATGAGTCAGTTGAACGATTATAAAAATATATGGGTATTCATTGAGACAGAATGCGGAAAAGCGAAAAATGTCGGTTATGAACTGTTAAACGCGGCAAAACCACTGGCCAGCCAGAAAGGATGTCCGCTTGTAGCGGTTGTCATCGGCAAAGATATCGAAGCAGTGGCAAAGGATGCGATCTGCTATGGGGCTGATTCTGCGATTATCGTAGACGGGCCGGAATACGAATACTATACGACGGATGCTTTTGCAAAAGCGATGACTGCGCTGGTAGAAAAATACAAACCGGAAACATTGATGCTTGGAGCAACCAATAACGGACGGGATCTGGGCCCGAGGGTATCCTGCCGTCTGAAAACAGGTCTGACAGCAGACTGTACGGCGATTGATATTGATGCGGAAACCGGACACGTTGCATGGACGCGTCCAACCTTTGGCGGTAACTTAATGGCAGTCATTATGTGTCCGGAGCATCGTCCGCAGATGGGTACGGTACGTCCGGGTGTATTCAAAAAAGGAGCTTATGATGAAAGCCGTACCGGAGAAATTATCAGAGAAGAGATCCATACAGCCAGTGACGAGATTCGTACAAAGCTTGTAGAACGCGTCAATGAAGTGGCAGAAGCAGTGAATCTGGAGGAGGCAGAAATTATCGTATCCGGAGGGCGCGGGGTAGGCTCCGCGGAGAACTTTAAGCTGCTGGAGGAGCTGGCGCAGGTACTGGGAGCTACGGTAGGCTGCAGCCGCGCGGTTGTAGATGCCGGATGGATGCCGCATGCACATCAGGTCGGCCAGTCTGGCAAGACAGTAGCTCCAAAGCTGTATTTCGCATTTGGCATTTCTGGTGCGATCCAGCATCTGGCAGGTATTTCAGGATCTGATACAGTCATTGCGGTAAACAAAGATCCGGATGCGCCGATTTTTGATGTGGCAGATTACGGGATAGTCGGCAATCTGAATGAAGTCATTCCGGCTATGACAGAAGCCTTTAAGGCAGGAAAAGCATAAGCATAAGAAAAACAGGCGTTCATTTTGAAAAGGGTACTGAATGTGAAAATATAGAAAGAAACGGAGGATTTGGTGATGGATTTTAAACAGGATGAATTTCATCAGGATATACTTGAGATGGTACATGAGTTTGCAGTGAACGAAGTAAAGCCGCTGGCAGCAGAGATTGATAAGACGGAAGAGTTTCCGATGGCCAATGTGAAGCAGATGGCGGAAATGGGACTCTTAGGAATCCCGTTTCCGGAGGAGTATGGCGGCTCCGGAATGGACACGCTGGCATATATCCAGACCGTGGAAGAACTGAGCAAATATTGCGCAACGACTGGTGTGATTGTATCTGCACATACTTCTTTGTGCTGTACACCGATTTATCAGTTTGGATCTGAGGAGCAGAAGAAAAAGTATCTGCCAAAATTGTGTTCCGGAGAATGGCTGGGTGCGTTTGCGCTGACGGAGCCGAATGCAGGTACAGACGCTTCCGGACAGCAGACGGTGGCAGTAGATGCAGGGGATCACTGGGTATTAAACGGGTCCAAGATTTTTATTACAAACGCGGGCGCGGCAGATGTATTTTTTGTGCTGGCGATGACCGATAAATCGCAGGGCACCAAAGGTATTTCAGCGTTTATTGTAGAGAAAGGATTTCAGGGATTTTCGATTGGAAAGCATGAGGATAAAATGGGAATACGGGCTTCTTCGACCTGTGAGCTGATCTTTGAAGACTGCATTGTTCCAAAAGAAAATCTGGTTGGCGAGCTTGGCAAAGGCTTTAAATATGCGATGATGACGCTGGACGGCGGCCGTGTCGGCATTGCGGCTCAGGCTGTCGGCATTGCAGAAGGAGCGATTGAAGAAACGATAAAATATGTGCAGGAAAGAAAGCAGTTCGGACGCCGTCTGTCCCAGTTCCAGAATACACAGTTTGAGCTGGCGCAGATGAAGGCAAATACAGAGGCTGCAAAGCTGCTGGTTTATCAGGCAGCATGTGCAAAGGATGATCATGAAGTATTTTCCCACAAAGCGGCAATGGCAAAGCTGGTAGCCGCCAGAAATGCATCAGATGTTACACGCCGTTGTCTGCAGCTGTACGGTGGATATGGCTATACGAGGGATTATCCAATAGAAAGAATGATGCGTGATGCCAAAATCACAGAGATCTATGAAGGAACTTCAGAAGTACAGATGATGGTCATTGCCGGATGGATGGGCGTGAAATAACAGCAGTTTCGTTGGGCCGGTACGGCACAAAGATTTCGTGCGGTACCGGAAACAAAAGGAATTTTTGAGGTGACTTTTATGAATATAAAACTACCATATTCCAGAGATGGTATGGTGCTGCATCTGGATCAGACGCTGGATTATGAGATTCTGGAATCTGCGATCGCGGCAATGCCGGAAAGCGGGAAGAGCGGGGATGAGATTGTGCGGGAAGCGATGGCGCATCCGATTGGTTCGCCAAAGCTTTCAGAACTTGCAGCAGGAAAACAAAAGGTGGTGATCATCTGTTCCGATCACACAAGGCCTGTTCCAAGCAGACATATCATACCGTTTATGCTGCAGGAGATCCAGAAAGGAAATCCACAGGCAGATATTACGCTTCTGATTGCAACCGGATTTCACAGAGCGACGACAAAGGAAGAGCTTACAGGTAAATTTGGGGAAGAGATCGTTCGTCAGGAAAAAATCGTTGTACATGACAGCTCGGATATGGAAGCGATGACCAATCTGGGCACGCTTCCGTCCGGCGCGCCGCTGCTGGTGAATCAGATTGCCGCACGGGCGGATCTGCTGGTTAGTGAGGGATTTATTGAGACGCATTTTTTCGCGGGCTTCTCCGGCGGACGAAAAAGTGTGCTGCCAGGAGTGTCCAGCAGGGTAACAGTGCTTGGAAACCACTGCTCGGCGTTTATTGATTCTCCTTACAGCCGTACAGGAATCCTGGAGCAGAATCCGATTCATAAGGATATGCTTGCGGCAGCGCAGATGGCGAAGCTGGCATATATTGTAAATGTGGTCATTGACTCAGATAAAAAAGTAGTCCATGCGGTAGCCGGCAGCGCTGCAGAAGCACATGCCGCCGGCTGCCGGTTCCTCCGGCAGTATTGTCAGGTAACACCGGAAAAGCAGGCAGATATCGCGATATCTACAAACGGGGGATATCCACTGGATCAGAATATGTATCAGTCTGTCAAAGGCATGACAGCCGCGGAAGCAGCCTGTAAAGATGGCGGCATGATTATTATGGTAGCGGCCTGTGGAGACGGGCATGGGGGAGAGGGATTTTATCAGGCTCTGAAAAACTGTGAAAGTCCTAAGGCGCTGATGGAAGAGATATTAAAAGTTCCACAGGACAAGACCAGACCGGATCAATGGGAATACCAGATCCAGAGCCGTATTCTGATGCATCACAAAGTCATATATGTCATGTGTGAAAAATACCGCAGCATGGCGCAGGAAATGGGATTTCAGACAGCGTCTGATGTCAATGAGGCACTGGAGATGGCTTTGCAGGAAAAGGGGCGCGATGCCCATATTGCCATTATTCCGGATGGCGTTTCTGTCATGGTGCAAAAACCGCACGAATAAAATAACAGATATATCGATAAGCTTCCACAAGGCAGTTTATCTGTATATACATACAACCAAACATGATTCAACTCCGAAACGCAGCAGACCAGCCGTACATCCGGCTGGTCTGCTGCGTTAGGAACTGTATGCAAATACTTTAAGTTATTTGCATACAGTTCCCCAGGGAAGAGGAATATAAGATGCTTGCAAATTGCCCCCGATTGTAATAAAATGGTTCATAACGTTAAAATCGGAAAAGCGGAAAGTGATATAAGAATGGATCATTCAAAGTTAAATGGTAAAAAGACATATGAATATGTGTTTCATTATTTTTCTGAACAGATTATGTCCGGAGAATTAAAGATAAATGATAAGATTCCGACGGAAAGGGAAATTGCTGAAAAGCTTGGTGTCAGCCGCAATTCGATCCGGGAAGTGATGCATATGCTGGAGATCACAGGATTGATTGAGTGCATGCAGGGAAGCGGTAACTATGTCCGGTGCGATCCGATGGAATATATGCTGAAATCGGTCAATATGGTTATGGCCCTGATGGAAATCGATTCTGCTGAGATTTTTCATATCAGAATCGGGTATGAGTATGCGGCTGTCCGGCTGGCAATCGAGACTGCACAGCCAGAAGAGCTGGAAGAGATGCGTCAGATTCTGTTGAAAATGGATGAGCCGATGAGTTCGAAGGAAAGTGCAAAGCTGGATGCGCAGTTTCATCATAAGCTGGTAAGTGCGTCACATAACCGGATGCTGATTTTATATAATTCCATGCTATATAACCTGATGGATCAGTTTATTGAAAATTTTCGGACCAGAATACTGATGAATAAAATGCGGGCAGAGTTGTTAAGACGTTCCCACTGGGCGCTTTATCATGCGTTAATCGATAAGGATTTACAGGCAGCTATGAAAGCATTTGACAAGCATTACCGGATTGTACAGGATCAGCTGGATAAAATAATGCAAAAGGAGTCCTGATCAATGGATTTTAGGCATGAGCTTGTACTGCCCAATGAAGATCTGCCGTTTAAACTGTTTGTATTTGAAGGAAAGGAAGAAGCGGCACATGGCAGAGAACAATAAGACGGATTCGTCG
>CANTHI010000285.1 GCA_947653505.1 uncultured Eubacterium sp. | reverse complement strand
GCTGTTTGTATTACTGATAGTAATATGGTGTGGTGCACAGGCAGTTCCTATATTTATTTGGATCGCCTGCTCTGCAGGCCCGGAATATTCACCGTTATTTGCGCAATGCTGTACCAGCCTATTGTCCCGTCAGGGCTGTCTGATCCGCCATCATCACGTATGCTGCGTTCCCGCACCTGTCCTGCGACAAACTTTTGCAAGCGCGGACAGGATTTACCCGAAAAAATCTGTTATGATCATTCTATACAGGGAGGATGAAACAGCATGTCAATACATCTGATCCAGCAGGCAATCTGCTATATGGAAGATCATATTTGTGAAAACATCAATTATGCTGAGGTCGCAAAAAGTGTGCATATGTCAGCCTATGATTTTCACCGCGCCTTCAGTTTTATTACCGGAATGACCGCTAATGAATACATCCGGAAGCGGCGTCTTACCTTAGCAGCCATCGGACTGCAGACAACAGATATATCAGTGACAGATGCCGCCTGTCAGTACGGCTATGAATCCCCGGAAAGCTTTTGCAAAGCTTTTTCACGGTTTCATGGCGTCACTCCCAGACAGGCAAAACAAAAAGGCACAACACTTCATTTGTTTCATCCGCTTGTAGTAAAAATCATACTGGAAGGTGGTAATGTAATGGATTACAGAATGGAGCACAAAGAAACCCAGAAATTTGTCGCACTGGTAAGAGCTTTTCCAAATGAAATCATCAATGATGACACGGATCACAGTATCCCTGATTTCTGGGCAGAGTGTGCGGAAAAAAACCTGATTGAACCTATGAAACTGCTTCGTACCGAAGGAAAAAGAGATTTGTATGGACTTTGCAGCCCTGCCAGAACCAGCGAAACTCATTTCAACTATGGAATTGGTGTCGTGATTGATAAGGATACGGATCCTGTAGGGCTGGAAGAGTTTCTTAAGAATGGGTATTCTGTCTGGGAAACTGAACCTGCTGATTATGCGGTATTTCCATGCTTTGGCTCGGACGGCAGTTGTCTGGGCGAAACCTGGAGCAGATTTTTCAGGGAATTTGTCCCACAGACAGGTTATGTGCAGACAGAAGCAGCCGACTATGAGGTATATTTCGAGAAGGGAGAAAAAGACCTGTTCTGTGAGTTATGGATTCCTGTAAAACAGCATTAATCTAAACCATCAGCGCCTTTTCCACTTCTTCTGCATCCGGCATTCCGGTCTGCGCCCCAAACTTTTCCGTAGACAGGCCGGCTGCCGTATTCGCGTACCGCAGTGCCGCCTGCAGACTGTCTCCCGCTGCCATGCGTACACAAAACGCACCATTTAACGTATCACCCGCGCCTGTCGTATCTACCACGTTTGCAGCTCTTGCCGGAATATGCACAATTTCTCCCGACCTGAGGCAGACCGAAACTCCTTTCTGACCCTGCGTAATGATCAGCTTTTCCGGATATGCCCGCAAAAGCTCCTCCACAGACCTTTCTTTTCCAAAAATAATCGCAGCTTCATGCTCATTTGGCGTTAAATAAGTCACTTTTTCAATAATCTCCGGCGGCACTTTTGCTGCCGGAGCCGGATTCAGTACGATCTGCATCTTTTTTTCCGCACATACATCCACTACATAATGGACCGTATCCAATAAAATTTCATGCTGGAGTACAACCATGTCGCAGGCTGTCAGATACGGCAGGATGCGGTCAATATAATGCCGGTCTGCCAGCTCGTTCGCTCCCGGAACCACGAGTATCGTATTGTCATTTTCCGCAACGGTAATCACGGCCGTTCCTGTCGGCTTCTGACTGGAAATCTGTATATGCTCCGTCTTTACACCCGCCTGCTTCAGATGCTCCAAAAGCTGGCTTCCATTGCTGTCTTTTCCGACACAGCCAAACAGCTCCACTTCAGCCCCAAGCTTTGCCATTGCAACTGCCTGATTCGCTCCCTTGCCTCCCGGAATCAGACGCATACTGCCCGCCTTTAGCGTCTCGCCTTTCATAGGAATACGCTCAGCAGTGATCATCATATCCATATTAATACTGCCTGCTACTGCAAGTTTCATCTTTTTTCTCCTTTCACCCGCCGGAGCTGTTTTGCATCATCCGCAGCGATTCAGCCAGCAAACCGCTCCTCTCCTGCAGCGCTCCTGTCGCTCCCGTCACAAAATCTGCCCGCTCATACGCCAGCACCTGATAGTCAAAAAAAGCTGCCGTCACATGCCGGATCAGACAGCCATCCAGCTCCGCAGATACTGTGTCTGCCCCATAATAAAAACGCTGATTCTTTTCATAAGAATAAATAATATCCGGAAACGCCCTGCTCCATCTGGCAGTCAGCAGCTCCTTGTTCGATTTGTCAGCTTCCGGTCCCTGCATCACAGACAGCATCCGGTCCTCCAGAGACTTCCACGCCGCATCCTCCCAATGGCTGGCGCCCAGACAGTCGCACAGGATATCCAGTATCTTTCTCGCGCAGAGCATAAACCACTGTCTGTTATCACGTGCAATATGCAAAGACAAATCAGCATCTTTCCAGTCCCTGCGCATACGCAGATCAATCGTGCAGACACACAGATCCGGCGCGGTTCCCGCGTTTCCATGCCCAATTGGCGGCAGCCTGTGAAAAATTTCCCGTTCTGCCCAGGGAATTTCTTCTTTTTGCGTCGTCTGATTCCATACGTTCTCTATCAGTGCCTGATTTTCCCAGCCCTCCAGTCCGGAAAAGCCACAGTGCGCATAAGTATCCGCATACGTATGCAGCGCCATGCCAAGCTGCATCAGACATACTTCCTCCTCACGATCCACCGGACTGCCTGGAGTTCTGTCTTCTTTTCGTTTCTGATTCTGCTGCATTCTCAATACAGAATCCTCCACAATCTGATGGATCAGAACCGCCGCACTCTCATTGCCTGCCACACAACGGTATATTCCCCGGGCCTCCTCCTGTCCGTCAAGACTTGCGATTGCCTGTGGCGGAATAAAATGAAACGCTGCAAGTGTCGTATGTCTGTATTTTTTACCTAACGATTGTAGCATATCAATGCCTGTCGGATGCGGCATCACCATCCATAACCGTCCGGTCAGCCTGCCCGCATACCGGTGTCTGCGCAGATACTCCGGCGGTTCTGTCTCTACGACGACCGGTACATCGGTTACAAAGTCATCCACCTGCTGTGAATAGTACGCAATCGTCTGCGCCTGCGGCTCCGCAAATCCGGCAGCGCGGCAAAGCGTTTTCATCACAAAATAATGAAAATTAATATTCAATCCGCATTCCCCCTTCCCAAATCCCATATCTGACCATTCCAACTACCACCAGCATATAACAGGCAGCATCAAATAGCAAGATCATGATTGCGAAAATTTTCGTTTTTACTTATAATACTTATCATAGCGAAACCGTTCAGATACCGATGGAACTGTTGCCTAAGCATTTCTGTTCCCATCAGCTACCCGGGTACTGCTCATTATTTTTATCAGGAAAGGAATCTCACCACATGCAACCTGCCATCCTTATTATAGAAGACGATCCGGATATCAGCAGTCTGTTATCCAGAATCCTTGGCACATCCGGCTACAACACTTTACAGGCATTTTCCGCCTCCGAAGCAGAACTGCTGCTTGAAAAAGAAACACCAGACTTAATCCTGCTGGATCTGATGCTTCCTGTCATTTCCGGAGAAGCCTTTTTAAAAGACCTGCGTGAAAACAGACTTTGCAGCCTGCCTGTTCTGGTCATCTCTGCCAAAAGCGCCCTAAGCGATAAAGTATCCATGCTCCGAAACGGCGCTGACGATTATATTACAAAACCATTTGAACCAGAAGAAGTACTGGCCAGAGTACAGGCCAGCCTGCGGCGCTGCCAAAAAGAACAGCCGTCTGCCAGTCCGCTGATCCATAAAAAAATCCGGCTTGATCCGGACGCACGCAGCGTCACACTTGCCGGAAAAGAACTGACACTTACCGCACATGAATATGACATCCTTCTGCTGCTCATGAGGCATCCTGATAAAGTATATTCCAGAGAATCCCTGTATGAGCTTGTCTGGCATGGGGGTTATTACGGGGAAAACAACACTGTCAACGTCCATGTCAGCAATCTCCGCAAGAAAATCAAAGAAGCAGATCCGTCCTCGGAGTATATCCGGACTGTGTATGGGATCGGGTTTAAATTGTGCTGATGCTCTTAACCTGGATAAACCAGAATAATAAATCCTGATATTTTTTTGCCAGATCCAGGTCTGCCCGGCACTTATTTAAGAAACAGATGGACAGACAGTTCTTGTCCTTGTAACGATGCATGTACCTCGCCTCCGTGGAGTTCCACGATGCGCTTTACAATCGCAAGTCCAAGCCCTGAGCTTTGTGCGGTGTTTCTTGCCCTGTTTCCGCAGTAGAAACGCTCAAAGATCCGATCCGGCTCAATGCCGCAGGCATCTGCCAGCCGGTTCGAGATACAGATATGGAGCCGTCCCGTCTCCTGTGCGGTCACGGTTACAGGAGCAGAACGATCAGCGTATCTGCGGGCATTATCCAGCAGATTCTGAAATACCCGGACCATCTGCTGTGTATTTATATCTGCAGCATGGCTTTCCGCCCCCAGCTGCCATGAAAGCGTCAGGCCTTCTGCCTCCATAAGAATTTTATATTCATACAGAATATGCCGCAGCAGTTCCAGCACATCCCTTTTCTCCATGTCAGGAAACTGGCCGGCGGAGTTCAGCTTTGTATATTCAAACAGTTCGCTGATCAGTCCGTTAAGCCCCGTCAGCCGCCGTTCTACCACTTCCATGTATTCATCAAAGCGCTGCCTGTCCTCGGGTCCTATCTCCTTCAGCAGCTCCACATAGCCGGTGATCGAGGTAAGAGGACCGCGCAGATCATGGGAGACATTGGTGATCAGCTCATCTTTGCTCTGTTGCTGTCTTTTTTCCCTTTCCTCCTTTTCCCGAAGCTGGACGGACATCTCGTTGATGACGGCGCACAGCTGAGTGATTTCATCATCCCCCTGCAGTTCCATGCTCCTTCCAAAGCCTTCCTCCCGAATCTTCTGAATTTCCTGGGACAGATACTCCACATACCTGACCCTGCGGTTGATCCTGACGGAAAAGGTGACAACAAAGCATATCACGGGAAACGCCACTGCCAGCACCGACTGGAGATATTCGGCGGCAATGAGATATCCATAGCCCAGCTCATGCAAAAAAATCCACATCCCGGAATGGAGCAGCAGCTGCATCATGGTCAGTACCACCGCCAGCACCGCTAAGCTGATAACAAGGGAGACGCAGGCCGCTTTCAGGAAATATGCCGTGAGGCGTTTTTGATATGAGGAGGACAGCCTTCTGTAAACCAGAAAAATCACGAAAACCGTTCCTGCGATGACAATGCCGTTG
>CANTHI010000284.1 GCA_947653505.1 uncultured Eubacterium sp. | reverse complement strand
GATGAAGAATTAGCAGAACTGCTTAAAAATTTGTCGCAGCAACTTTCTAGCGGAAATATGGCACAAGCAATTACACAAGGACAAGCATTAAAAGGAAAATTAGCATCATTGTCAAGTGAAAATACTGATTTGGTACAAAATATGGAAAATCTAAATCAGGCATTAGCTGAAAACACTTCTTCTAAAACAGAACAGTCAGGGCAATCAGGACAACAAGGAGATGGACAAGGGCAGGGACAAGGAGAAGGAGAACAAAGTGGTAGCGGTCAAGGCGGACAAGGGCAAGGCAGTGGTCAAGGTATGAACAGTGGTCAAGGCAGAGGAAGAGGACATCAAGAAACAGAAAAAATATATACCAGAAAAGCAGAAAATATGGCAGGATACCAGACACAACTGCAAGGACAGCAAAATGAACAAGGGCAAACAAATATTACAAGAGAGCAAACAAAAACAACCAGTACTTACGCAACGTGACAAATTTTCAAAGTCTGGAATATTTCAGGACACAGAATAAAAAATAATGTATGAAGGAGGATACAGGAATGAGAATTACAGAATTACTCAGTCTGCAGGCGATTGATGTCAACGCATCTGCTGCTTCCAAAGCAGAAGTGATTGATTATATGACACGCCTGATGGAAAAATCTGGCAACCTGAACGACAGGGAAGCGTACAAACAGGGTGTTTTGGCAAGAGAAGCAGAAGGGACGACCGGAATCGGAGAAGGGATTGCAATCCCGCATTCCAAATGTGCGGCGGTAAAACGTGCGGGGCTTGCGGCTGTGGTAGTAAAAGACGGGGTGGATTATGAGTCGCTGGACGATGAACCTGCGGATCTGATTTTTATGATCGCTGCGCCGGATACGGGGGCGAATGTACATCTGGAAGCGCTTGCCAGACTGTCAACGATTCTGATGGATACAGAGTTTAAAGAATCGCTCGTAAAAGCAAAAACAGCGGAACAGTTTATGCATCTGATTGATGAAAAAGAAGATGAGCTGGATGGAAAGAACGCGAAAAAAGCGCAGGAGGCAGAAGCGTCTAAGGGGAGTTTTCGCGTGCTGGCGATTACGGCGTGTCCGACAGGCATTGCCCATACATTTATGGCCGCGGAAAGTCTGGATATGAAAGGCAAAGAGCTGGGGATTCCGGTTAAAGTCGAGACACAGGGCGCGGATGGAGCGAAAAATGTACTGACAGCTGAAGACATAGCAAATGCGGAGTGTATTATTATTGCGGCAGATAAAAAGGTCGATCTGGCCAGATTTGATGGCAGGCCGGTGCTGATTACAAAGGTGGCGGACGGGATTCATAAAGCTGAAGAGCTGATTCAGCAGGCTGTCAGCGGAAATGTTCCGGTATATCACCATACAGGCGCGGCGCAGACGGCGGATGATTCGTCGGAATCGGAAAGCATCGGGCGGCGTATTTATAAAAATCTGATGAACGGGGTATCGCATATGCTTCCGTTTGTCATTGGCGGCGGTATTTTAATCGCACTGGCATTTTTGCTGGATGATTACAGTATTGATCCTGCGAATTTTGGTAAAAATACGCCGGTTGCGGCTTATCTGAAAACAGTTGGTGAATTTTCGTTTGGCATGATGCTTCCGGTACTGGCTGGCTATATCGCGATGAGCATCGCAGACCGTCCTGGCCTGGCTGTCGGCTTTGTCGCAGGGCTTGTTGCGAAGAGTGGTTCTACCTTTGCGAATCCGGCAGGCGGAGATGTGAATGCTGGATTTCTGGGAGCGCTGTTTGCGGGATTTGCGGCAGGCTATCTGGTGCTTTTGCTTAAAAAGCTGACGTCCAGACTGCCGCAGTCGTTAAACAGCATCCGGCCGATGATTATTTATCCGGTATTTGGCATTCTGACCGGCTCTGTTGTAACAACGCTGATCAATCCGCTGATGGGGATAATCAACGACGGACTGACAGGAGTCTTAAACAGTATGAGCGGAACGAGCAGGGTACTGCTTGGGATGGTTGTGGCTGGTATGGAATCTGTAGATATGGGAGGTCCGGTAAACAAAACCGCGTATGTATTTGGAACCTCCCAGCTGGCAGAAGGAAACTTTGAAATTATGGCCGCTGTTATGGCAGGCGGTATGGTGCCGCCACTGGTCATCGCGCTGTGCACGACATTTTTCAAAAACCGCTTTACACAAAAAGAGCGGGAGTCGGGTATGGTAAATTATCTGCTGGGACTGTCCTTTATCTCGGAAGGCGCGATTCCGTTTGCGGCAAATGATCCGCTTCGCGTCATCCCATCCTGCGTGGCAGGATCAGCGGCAGCCGGCGGGCTGTCCATGCTGTTTGGCTGTACGCTGCGTGCGCCGCATGGAGGTATTTTCGTCCTGCCGACGATCGGAAATCCTCTGATGTATGCACTGGCAATTCTGATCGGGTCGGTGGCAGGATGCCTGATTCTGGCAGTATTGAAAAAACCGCTGAAGCAGGAGTAGAAGGCGGTCAGGAGTTTATAGAGAAAAAGACAGAGCCGGGAGGCTTTGGCGTTGAAAATAAGTGGAGAATGGCATGAAACAGAAATGTGCGCAGAAAGCATTTGAAATGATAGAAGATGGCATGATCGTTGGATTGGGAGGCGGCTCTACAGTCGCGCTCCTGATTCAGGAGATTGCAAACGGAAAGAAAAAAATACAGGCAGTGACACCGTCTCAGGATACGCTCCGGCTTTGTATCAGATATCAGATTCCGGTTCTGCCGCTGGAAATGACAGATACCATTGATCTGGCATTTGACGGCTGCGACGAACTGGACGACGAACTGAACGCGCTCAAAAGCTGCGGAGGGATTCATACAAGGGAAAAAATCACAGCCCTGATGGCAAAAGAGTACGTACTGCTGGCAGATGAAGGAAAATGGAAAAATAAGCTGTCCTTTACCCATCCGGTAACGATAGAAGTCCTCCGGCCTGCGGCCAGCTATGTGGTAAAATGTCTGGAACAGATGGGCGCGCAGGCCGTCTGGCGCCGTTCGGACGGCAAGGCAGGCATGCTGGTCAGCGATGATGGAAATTATCTGCTGGAAGCCTCATTTGCGCAAGTGACCGAGGCCGGAAAACTGTCAGAACAATTAGACCGGATCATGGGAATCGCAGGACATTCGCTGTTTTATCAGATCGCGACAAAAGCGGTGATTGCAAAAGCAGACGGGATCGTGGTGAAATCCAGACAGACCAGCCAGATGGATAAAACTGAACAGATGAGGATGAAACTGAACAGATGAGGATGAAACTGAACAGATGAGGATGAAGCTGTGCAGATGAATGAAGCTGTACAGATGAATAGAAATGCACAGATAAATGAAACTGATCAGAAAGAGAGGTGGAAGATATGGAGAAAATTAATTGGGGAATTTTAGGAACCGGACAGATTGCACATGAAATGGGTGAAGCGCTCAAAGCGGTAAATGGTGGAATTTATGCTGTATGCGGTACCAGTCTGGAAAAAGCGCAGGCATATCAGAAGGAGTTTGGCGTTGAAAAGGCATATGGAAGTGCGCAGGAGATGCTTGCGGATGAAAAGACAGATATTGTATACATTGCGACGCCGCATAATTCCCATTACGAATGGATCCTGCGGGCGCTGGAGGCCGGAAAGCACGTTTTTTGTGAAAAATCCATTACGGTAAACAGCAGGCAGCTGGAAGAATGTATGTCTGTGGCGGCTAAGAAAGGTCTTGTAATCTGCGACGGGACAACGCTGCTGCATATGCCGTTGTACAAAAAGCTGAAACAGATGATACAGGAAGGTGTGATCGGCGCGGTAAAGATGATACAGGTAAATTTTGGCAGCTGTAAGGAATATGATGTGACCAACCGGTTTTTTTCAAAAGAGTTGGCGGGCGGGGCGCTGCTGGACATTGGAGTATACGCGGCGTCATTTGCCAGATATTTTATGAAGAGCAGACCCAATGTTGTCCTGACAACGGCAGAGTATTTTGAGACAGGTGTGGATGAGACGAGTGGAATTTTATTGAAAAATCCGGATGGAGAGATGGCCGTGATCGCGCTGACCATGCGTGCGAAGCAGCCGAAACGCGGTGTGATTGCAGGGGAAAAGGGATATATTGAGATCGATAATTATCCAAGAGCGTGCAAAGCAGTCATAACGTATACCGGAGACGGGCACACCGAAGTCATAGAGTCTGGCAGCACAAAAGATGCCCTGCAGTATGAGGTACAGGATATGCAGGAGTATGTACGCAGGCAGGATGGAATGGAAAATCTGGAAATGGTCAGGGATGTTATGGAGATCCTGACGGCGGTACGCAGCCAGTGGGGACTCGTCTATCCATTTGAGTAATAAAAAAGAAGAGAATGGGAGGAAAGCAGATGATTTATACGGTTACGTTTAATCCGTCACTGGATTATGTGGTGCAGGTGAAAGATTTTAAAGATGATGCAGTCAATCGTACGGATTCCGAATATGTCTTTGCCGGTGGAAAAGGCAATAATGTAGCAGTTATACTTTCCAATCTGGGACTTGCATGCCGCGCGCTCGGATTTCGCGCAGGATTTACCGGTATCGCGATGGAGCAGATGCTGCGGGAATACGGCTGTGATACGGATTTTATCCCGCTGGACGAAGGAATGACCCGCATCAATGTTAAGGTAAAAGCAGAAAAAGAATTTGAGATCAACGGACAGGGACCAACGATTGCGCAGGAAAAAATCAGACAGTTGTTTGAAAAAACGGATGCATTGGGATCAGAAGATGTGCTTGTACTAAGCGGAAGCATTCCAAATACACTGCCGGATGATATCTATGAACAGATCATGCAGCGGCTGTATCAGAAAGGGGTGCGGATTGCAGTGGATGCAACCAGAGAGCTGCTGCTGAAAGTATTAAAATATCATCCATTTTTAATTAAACCGAATAATCACGAGCTGGGCGAAATGTTTGGCGTGACACTGACAGACGATGTACAGATCGTTACCTATGCAAAAAAGCTGCAGGAGATGGGAGCGCGCAATGTGCTGGTATCAATGGCAAAAGATGGGGCGATTCTGCTGGATGAGCATCAGAACGTATACAGGATGCTGCCGCCGGAAGGAACGGTTGTCAATTCAGTCGGAGCCGGTGATTCGATGGTGGCCGGATTTCTGGCTGGATATCTGACAAGCGGCAGCTACGAACATGCGCTGATGCTTGGAACAGCAGCCGGCAGCGCTACAGCGTTTACTGCATGGCTGGCTGGCAGGAAAGAAATTGAGGCATTGCTGGATCAGATGAAAGAATCCTGAACAGGATGACTGTGTGAAAGTGCAGCAATTTACATAAAA
Organism: uncultured Eubacterium sp.; assembly: GCA_947653505.1. The sequence continues at coordinate 70 of CANTHI010000284.1, read as the reverse complement.
GTGTTGCGTATTGTATTGGCTATGCGGACGCCGGATGGGAGGCGGTGCTCTGTCTGCCTGTTCCTTTTCC
>CANTHI010000283.1 GCA_947653505.1 uncultured Eubacterium sp. | reverse complement strand
TGTGCTATAATTCTAATTGTAACATTTTGTTTTATATTATTTCTACGGAATGTAGAAATAATATAAAACAAAATGTTACAATTAGAATTATAGCACACTTCGTAAAAAAAATAAACTATATTTTTAAATTTATGAACAAGCACCATTATTGCATACTACAACCGCAGGTTTGAGCAAAATTATAGAATGAAATAACAGATTCAAAGGATATGATTTTCCGAGGTGTCCCATTTTGTTGGATATAAGGTCAGAAACCGTCCAAAACGTCACCAGATATGGCTAAAATGCTGTGTCAGGGTACTGGTATTGGAAATGAATCATTTCAGATACCGGAGTATCATCAATGATGACGATGGGATTATGGAGGAGTGGTTACAAGATCCCCGGTTTTATGAAGAGCTGGAAGAGCAGCTGGCCGAAGAGGATGAGCTGGTGCAAAAGGAGAGGGAAAATTTATGGCCGCATATGTTTCACTCCCGTAATTCTATTGAGATCATCAAGAGAGCGTTTAGCAGCGCGGCAGAAAAAAATTATATTAAAAAAATAGTATCGGACAGTTGTGCCAGAATGACTGATTATTTCAAAAAAAGAAAAGAAATCCAAAATATGCAGACGGAAGAAAAAGTACTTTGGTTAAATGCAATAAGAAAAGCATTTGAAGATGATTGTAGTGATCTTCTGGTTTTTTATTCCAGATTTCAGACAACGATGCTCCCAATGCTGCTTAGAATATTCAAATACATAACGACTGAAGCATATGCGGATCTGATTGCCATACTGACGCTGAATCTGGCTCCGAGGGATTATATTTTATCTTTTTGCGAAGGAGAGCTGAATGTAAATATAAAAGAAAAAGAGGAGCGGGATGGTCTGCCTTTATGCCTCAGAGCCGGAATGGTGATCAATGCTGTCTGTCATGTAGTCCAAATCAGACAGGATTATTTTTCGGGTACGCAATTTTCAAAAGAATGGAGGGGGAGTGTATTTCAAAAAATATGCCAGGATGCACCAGAAGATTCATCGGAGCAATGGTTATCTCTGAATATTTACAGTTATATAAATAATTTAAGAGATTGCAATCAGAATATAAAAAAATACAGTGCTGTTTATAATGATACAGTAGGAATTATGGATTTTACAAATACAGATTTTGATTGTCTCAATGACCGGATGGTCTGGAATCTTATGGAAATGTATATGAATCAGTGTGCAGAAGACTATATTTCTATCTTATGTGCGAATGACCAGCTGCAGGTGGAACAAAAGAGGTTTGTACATACATATAGTAATATTGTAAATGGTTCCGTTACAGATTTGTCGCAGGAAATCGAAAATTTCTTAAAATGTTATGAGGAGAATGGGAAGAAATACGTAAAGAAAATATTGGCAGAATCAAATATAGATTGATAAAAAATGTATTTTATTATATGATATAGAGAAAGATCATTATCTTTTTATATATCATGAAAAATCGAAGAAAGTGGAGGCTGGGATTAAAATGACAAAGACAATAGAAAGAGTGCAGCGGATTCATCCGTACAATGGGTATCAGAATGAGCCTGTCTGGAAAGAGGATGGAAGCAGCACATATTACAATTATGAAATAGACAGGCAGTGCAGGATTCCGATTAAAAATATTGAGGAAGTAAAAAAAGAACTGGGAATTGGGAAGTAACCGCAATTTGTTCAGGCAAATTTGAAATATGAGAGTAATTCATTAGCAGGAAAATAATTTTTTAAGATTATTTTCCTGCTTTTTTAAATTGAATATTTTATCCTGCCAATTGTATCTTCTGCAACGGTATAGTATAATAACATGAAAAGCAGAAATGAAAGGCGAATGCAGAAAATATGGAGAAAGAAATACGCAAAAACAGGAAAGACTATATCGTAAGGGCATCGGCAGCAGATGGTGCGGTCCGTGCGTTTGCCATTACTTCCAGACAGCTGACAGAGCAGGCCAGGCAATATCATCATACGAGTCCGGTGATCTCGGCGGCGCTGGGCAGGCTGCTGGCGGCGGGAGCTATGATGGGGATGATGATGAAAGGAAGCGGGGAACTGTTAACGCTGCAGATTATGAGTGATGGTCCGGCAAAAGGTCTGGTTGTTACGGCAGACGCAGCCGGACATGTCAAGGGCTATCCGCAGGTGCCGGATATCGGCCTGCCGCCCAATGCGCTGGGCAAACTGGATGTCGGCGGCGCTGTGGGAGACGGGATCCTGCGCGTGATCCGGGACCTGGGACTGAAGGAGCCTTATGTCGGGACGACGCAGCTTCAGACTGGAGAGATCGCAGAAGATCTGACGTATTATTTTGCGTCATCTGAGCAGGTGCCGTCGTCGGTCGGGCTCGGAGTGCTGGTAGATACAGACTGTTCGATCCGTCAGGCAGGCGGATTTATTCTGCAGCTGCTGCCGGAGGCAGATGATGGGGTGATCGGGCAGCTGGAGAAAAATATTTCCGGTTTAAGTCCGGTTACGGATATGCTGGAGCAGGGGTATTCGCCGGAGGATATGCTGGAACAGCTGCTGCAGGGATTGTCTGTAGAAATTCTGGACAGGCTGCCGGCGGAATATGTGTGCGGCTGTTCAAAAGAGCGTGTACAAAAGGCGCTGGCCAGTATATCCAGAAGTGACATGCAAAGTATGGTGGACGATGGGGAACCCGTTGAGGTAAAATGCCAGTTTTGCAATACAGCGTATACGTTTGCGCCAGAAGAGCTGGCGAAGATGCTGGAAGCGTAAAAGAAGCTTAAAAAGCGTGAAAAGTATAAGAAGCATCAAAAACATGCAAGGTATAAGAAGCAGAAGGAGTAAAGATGTATGGAGCATGGATATATAAAAGTATCTGCCCTGTCTCCAAAGATCAGGGTAGCGGATCCAAAATATAATAGCGAAGTGATCGTGCAGTGTGTGATGGAAGCGGCTGCGCAGGGAGCGTCTGTGATGGTATTTCCGGAGCTTTGCCTGACCGGATACAGCTGCGGGGACCTGTTTTTACAGGAGCTTTTGCTGGACGAAGCGGTCAACGGACTGTTTGCTGTTGCGCGGCAGACCGCGCAGACAGACGCGGTTATTTTTGTCGGACTGCCGCTGGCATACAGGGGAAAATTGTACAATACAGCGGCGGTGCTGCATCGTGGAAACGTGCTGGGCATTGTACCGAAGACGTTTTTGCCGAATTACGCGGAGTTTTATGAAGCACGGCATTTTACGAGAGGGATGAAACAGACTGTGCCTGTGACGCTGCGGGAAGGGCTGACCGTGCCGATGGGTACGGACCAGCTGTTTGTATGTGACAGTATGCCGCAGCTGCGGATCGCGGTGGAGCTGTGCGAGGACGTCTGGTCGCCGGAGCCACCAAGTATCAGACATGCGCTGGCTGGAGCAAATCTGATTGTGAATCTTTCTGCTTCGGATGAGGTGACGGGCAAGGACATTTACCGCAGGGAGCTGATCGCGGGCCAGTCTGCCAGACTTGTATGCGGCTATATTTACGCGAATGCGTCTGATGGAGAATCGACGCAGGATGTCGTTTATTCCGGACATAGCCTGATTGCGGAAAATGGGATTGTGCTGAATGAATCTGAGCGGTTTACAAATGCAACGATCTATTCAGAGATCGATGTGCACAAGCTGGAGGGAGAGCGGCGCAGAATGTCTACGTTTGCGTATGCGCAGGAAAAGGAGTATACGGTGACGCATTTTTCGCTGGATGTTTCGCGTACACAGCTGACCAGATTTGTGGATCCGGCGCCGTTTGTACCGGGAGATAAGGCAGACAGGGACAAGCGGTGTGAGGAAATCCTGGCGATTCAGGCGATGGGGTTAAAAAAGCGTCTGGAGCATACGGGATGCCGGTGTGCGGTAGTAGGCATTTCCGGCGGGCTGGATTCGACGCTTGCGCTGCTGGTGACGGTGCGGGCGTTTGATTTGATGCAGATGCCGCGGGGACAGATTCTGGCGGTGACGATGCCGGGATTTGGCACGACAGACCGGACTTATGAAAATGCCGTGCATCTGATCCAGAAGCTGGGGGCGGATTTGAGAGAGATCAGTATCTGTGACGCGGTACATGTGCATTTTCAGGATATCCGGCAGGATCCGCATATGCATGATATTACGTATGAAAACAGTCAGGCGAGAGAACGGACGCAGATCCTGATGGATCTTGCAAACATGTATAACGGGATGGTGATCGGGACCGGCGATATGTCAGAGCTGGCGCTTGGATGGGCGACGTATAACGGCGATCATATGTCGATGTACGGAGTCAATGCTTCCGTGCCGAAAACGCTGGTCCGGCATCTGGTCCGGTATTTTGCGGATACGTGCGGGGATGAGGGCCTTTCAGACGTTTTGACAGATGTGCTGGATACGCCGGTCAGTCCGGAACTGCTGCCGCCGACGGAGGGCCGGATTTCGCAGAAAACGGAGGATATTGTAGGACCGTATGAGCTGCATGATTTCTTTTTGTATTATATTCTGCGGTTTGGATTTGGTCCGGACAAAGTATACCGTCTTGCCCGGCATGCGTTTGACGGGGAGTATGAGCCAGGGACGATTTTAAAATGGTTAAAGATATTTTACCGCAGATTTTTCTCCCAGCAGTTTAAGCGCTCCTGCCTGCCGGATGGGCCGAAAGTAGGGACGGTTGCTGTATCTCCGCGCGGAGATCTGCGTATGCCGAGCGATGCGTGTGTGCGGATCTGGATGGATGTTTTAGAGCAGATAGAAGCCGGAGACTGATGGGTGATTCAGGATCAGCTGCCAGCAAAATGAAAATAAAAAAGAGAGGTGCAGGAAGCATCTCTCTTTTTTGGCATCAAAGAAATATTAAAGCCGCAGGTCGTGCAGTACAGGATTTTTCTCTGGTTTGCGGATACGCACCAGCGCCCAGACTTTTTTGTAGGCCTGACGGTAGACGATGGAATACATAACAGCCGCCAATCCAAAAGCGGTAAATACATCAAACACGGAATGCTGTTTTAAAAACATCGTGGACAGTATAATTAAAATACATAATATAAGGGAGGCCAGCCGTATCTTTTTTTTCTCCCTGAAACATTCACTGCGCGCCAGCGCGATATGGACGCCGAGGGAATTGTATACATGGATACTCGGAAACAGATTGGTAGGGGTATCTGTCTCGTACAGCCAGCGTACAAGGTCTGTGCACAGATTTTCACGTTCAAATGCCAGCGGACGCAGATAGTGACCGTTTGGATAAATGGCCGATACAATCAGAAATATGGTCATGCCTGTAAAAAGAAAGACACATAGCTTATATTACATTCGGGGTCATGTATTTCTTCTTCCGTCAGAAAGAAGATTATTATAAGCTATGTGTCTTTCTTTTTACAGGCATGACCATATTTCTGATTGTATCG
>CANTHI010000282.1 GCA_947653505.1 uncultured Eubacterium sp. | reverse complement strand
CCTCTCCCAGCGTCCGCGCAGCCAATATGTAACATTATTATGTAAATTGTTGCATATGCTCTTAAGTCCGCACAGCCAAAAGGTAACATTTTTATGAAATGTAAATGCTGCCTCATCTGCCTGTAAATTTTCAGTCCCAAAAAGAATACCCCAGATGGATTTTCCGATAGACTTTCCATAATAACACAACGATCAGGCCAACGAACAGATAAAGCAGTACAATAAGAGAAAACGCACCGCCAATAAAAAGCGCAGCCAGACTTAACAGATTCATAAACTCACCTCAATTCTGTCTGGTATGTAAAAGCTGATTTTATTTTCCGTAGGTATCGTGAAAGTTCCAGATACAAACGCTGATAACGATGATTACACTGATGACAACGATCACAGTATCCATAAAATCCCTCCCTTTTGAATCAAATGCAGGTGGATGTATCATAACGTAAAATAAAGGAGAAGGAAACAGATTTGCGGTAGTTTTAGCGGGGATTTAGCGGGATTTTAACAGTTTCTTAACAGATGGGTAAATGGACATAAAAATACGATACTGCCGCAGACCGGAGTCTGTTACAGTATCGTAAAATACGGCATGATGCCAGCGTTATTTTTTTTTGCTTTTCTTACCGGAAGCAGGTTTCTGGCTTTCCTGCTGTGACTGCAGGGCTTTGGCTTTTTCCTGAATCCGCTGTGAGAATTTTTTCTTTTTTGGTTTTTCCGGCTTTTCCAGTGGCTTGCGGAGTCCTTTCACGCCGGTGATGTACAGGCCGCTGACGGTAACGCGGACTTCTTTTTTCAATGGAATGTCGTCGAATACGGTGGCGTCGCACATAAAGGTCTGGATTCTTGGCCCGACTTTTGCTTTGACAATTGGTACTTTCTGCCGGCGCAGAAGCTTTGGTGTCTGTTCATATACAATAGGGGGAAGGCCGGCCTCCCTGAGTTTCATTTTTTTCTTATCAATAATCAGCATAGGGACTGTCTGAGAAGCAGCTTCCATCTGACGGTCTGATTCGTCTTTTTTCTTCTGAAGCTTTTTACCGAGAAAATAAAGGGCAATCAATGCTGCCAACAGTACGACGATAATGACAAGTAAAACGATCTGCCAGGTACTCACGTGGTTTTCCTCCTCTGGTTCATTTTTAAACTGTAAGGAATTATAGCATTTTTTTTCATATAAAGCAATAAAAACTTTAAATTTTCACAATTGTGTGTTATTGTAGAAAGAAGTGGTTAAAAAATATATAAGGAAAGGACAGGGAACAGGATGAAAAAGAAGATGATCATGATTCTGCTTGCAGCTGTGATGACCGTGTCGGCAGGGGCTTGTGGAAATGAAAAGTCAAAAAACAGTCAGGCGGACACGCAGACGGAAGATAAAGATACAGATGCAGGGACTCAGGATAAAGCTGAAAAAGGCAGTGAAGAAGGAGCTTCCAAAGCAGACAAGGTTTCTTACGATATTAGTAAGTGTGTGAAGCTGGGAGAATACAAAGGATTAAAGATCTCTCTGCCAAACGAATATAAAGTGACAAAAGCGCAGGTGGATGATTACGCACTCAGTATGGCGAAGTATAACGCACAGCCGGTCTATAAGGATACGGACAAGAAAAAGGTAGAGGATGGCGATACCGTAAATATTGATTATGAAGGAAAAAAAGACGGGACCGCATTTAACGGAGGTACAGCGGCCGGGTACAATTTAAAGATTGGTTCCCATTCGTTTATCGATGGGTTTGAAGAAGGACTCATCGGAAAAAAAGTCGGACAGACCGTGGATCTGAACCTGACGTTTCCGAAGGATTATCCGAGTGAGGAGCTTGCGGGAGCAGATGTTGTATTTACGGTTAAAATCAATAAGATTGTAGAAGAAGATCCGGATGCGGAATTTGTGCTGGATGACGCGTATGTGCAGCAGAATTATAATTGTGAGACAGTAGACGAGTATAAGAAAAAAGTAAGAGAATATCTGGAAACAAACAGTGCTTCAAATAAGGAGAAGGACACAAGGCAGGAAGTTATCAACCAGCTGCAGGATGTCTGCGAAGTAAACATACCGGATGAGCTGCTGAAAGCGTGTGTAGAGGATTCCATTGTAATCTTTAAAAATCGCAACTGCAGCGATGGGACAAGCCTGAAAGATTTTCTGAAGGAGAATTACAACGGAATGACTGAGGAGGATTTCCGCTCGGATATTACAAATGAAGTGCAGACGAATCTGAAAACAGAGCTGATTCTGGAAGCGATCGCAAAACAGGAAGGAGTCAGTCTGGAGGAAGATGCGTTTCAGGAATATGTAAAGCAGCAGATGGATGTTAATTCATATGCAACAGAGCAGGAGTTTTATAAAGCAAACGGGGTGGATGAAAAATCCGGAGAAGCATATGAACGCAAAGTATTTGTGTGCAACCGTGCACTGGATCTGGTTATTGAAAAGTCAGACATCCGGGAAGGAGTTGTGACGGATGGGACTGCAGAAGAATAAATATAATAGGACAGAAAGGGAACACAAAATATGGAACTGACAAATATCAGAGAACTATTTCGCGCACAGCAGCAGTTTACAGACAAAGAAGTAACGGTTGGCGGATGGGTGCGCAGCAACCGGAAATCTAAAGCATTTGGATTTCTTGTGATCAATGATGGTACGTTTTTTGAGCCGGTGCAGGTCGTATATGGCGACGGCCTTGCAAACTTTGAAGAAATCGGAAAAGTCAATGTCGGGGCGGCTCTGGTAATTACCGGGACTTTTGTGGCAACGCCGGATGCCAGGCAGCCGTTCGAGATTCAGGCGAAAGAGATTCAGATCGAGGGAGCTTCTGCGCCGGATTATCCATTGCAGAAAAAGAGACATACGTTTGAATATTTAAGAACGATTTCACATCTGAGGCCGAGAACGAATACTTTTGAGGCGGTGTTCCGGGTACGTTCACTGACAGCATACGCGATACACCGGTTTTTTCAGGAGCGGGATTTTGTATATGTGCATACGCCAATTATTACCGGCAGTGACTGCGAGGGCGCCGGAGAAATGTTTCAGGTGACTTCGATGGATTTGACCAGTCTGCCAAAAACGGAGGATGGCAGCATTGATTATACGCAGGATTTTTTTGGAAAACCAGCCAATCTGACGGTCAGCGGCCAGTTAAACGGGGAGACGTATGCGATGGCGTTTAAAAACATCTATACGTTTGGACCGACGTTCCGTGCGGAAAATTCCAATACAACGAGACATGCGGCCGAATTTTGGATGATCGAGCCGGAAATCGCGTTTGCGGATCTGGAAGATGATATGATGCTGGCTGAGAGCATGCTAAAGTATATTATCAGCTATGTGCTGGAACATGCGCCGGAGGAAATGGCGTTTTTAAACCAGTTTGTGGACAAGGGGCTGATTGAGCGCCTGGAGCACGTGAAAAATTCTGACTTTGCAAGAGTCTCTTATACCGAGGCAGTAAAGCTTTTGGAAAAAAACAACAGCAAATTTGATTATAAAGTGTCCTGGGGTGCGGATCTGCAGACAGAACATGAACGTTATCTGACAGAAAAGGTATTTCAGCGTCCGGTATTTGTCTACGATTATCCAAAAGAAATCAAGGCATTTTATATGAAGCTGAATGAAGACGAAAAGACCGTTGCGGCGGTGGACTGCCTGGTCCCGGGCATTGGTGAGATAATTGGCGGCAGCCAGCGTGAGGATGATTATGAGAAGCTGCTTCTTCGTATGCAGGAGCTGGGTCTTAACGAAGAGGATTATTCGTTTTATCTGGATCTGAGAAAATACGGCTCGGCCAGACATGCGGGATTTGGGCTGGGCTTTGAACGGTGCGTTATGTATTTAACCGGAATGCAGAACATCCGCGACGTTGTGCCGTTCCCGAGAACGGTGAATAACTGTGAGCTTTAATCAGGATTACGTAAAGGATGTGGTTCAGATTTATGAAAGGTGGGAGAGCTGTTTTTCGTCTGCGCATCTGTATGGCGGCAGCAACGGCTGCTCTGGGCATGACAGTCAGCGGCTGCGGGGATGAAAAGCAGATAGAACGCGAGCAGGCATACCGGCAGACCGGGCTGGAGCGGATGGATCAGGGAGACTACGCAGGGGCTGTGAAAGCCTTTGACCAGGCGCTGCGGGAACGGGTCGGAATTGTCTCCAATCTGGAAGAAGATATTAATTTTTACAAAGCATTTGCACAGATAGAAGCAGGAAAGCTTTCAGATGCGATCGCGACATATAGTGCGATCCTTGATTATGATAAGAAAAACGCGGATGCGTATTATCTGCGCGGCTGTGCATATATGAGCGCGGGACAGGCAGACGACGCGGCTTCTGATTTTCAGAAAGCCGCGGATTATGAAAAAAATAACGGGCAGATGTACGCGGGCATCTATGAGCAGCTTGTACTGGCGGGTCTGCTGGATGATGCGGCAGGGTATCTGGAACAGGGGCTTAAGATCAAAGGAGACAGTGCGTCTGCATGCTTATCCCGCGGCAGATTGTATTTTGTCAGCGGCAATTATGAAAAGGCAGAGTCAGAACTAAACGCTGCGCTGGACAAAAAAGAAGTCCTGGCAAATCTGTATCTGGGCAGGGTATTCCAGGCACAGGGCAAAAATGAAGAAGCAAAATCTTATTATGAAGCATATCTGGAAGAGAATCCCAATGACTCCAAAGTGCTGTATGAGCTTGGCCAGATTGCGTTTGAAAATACGGACTATGAGCAGGCAGTTTCCTGGTTTGAAGAGGGAATGGCCTGCAAAAACGTCATAAACAAGCGGGAGTTGTGGTCAGGCAAGATTGCGGCAATGGAGTATATGGGGAATTTTGATTCTGCAAAGCAGGAGATGGAAGCGTATCTGGAAAGCTATCCCAATGATGGAGCGGCACAGAGGGAATATCTGTTTCTGAAAACGAGATAGAATAAACATGAATTCACGAGCGTACGGGATTCGTACGCTCGCAAAAGAACAGTTCCGGATGCTTTGTCTGTATCTTTATCTGGCTTCTAAAGCTTCTGTTCTTTTTGTAAGATCAGATATCTGATGGGACATATAGTTCATTTTCACTTCATAAATCAGATTTTTATCTGCGGCAGGGATTGCCTGATTCAGCCTGTCAATTATATTTATGTGGTTTTCGGCCAGTATTGCTATGTTTTTGTCAGTTTCATTTTCCAGATGCAGCTGTGTCATTTTTTGCTGGTTTTCTAACTCATCAAATTTGAGATTTAGCGCACTAACGTCGGATTTTAGCGCACTAACGTCGGATTTTAGCGTGCTAACGTCAGATTTAAGTGTATTAACGTCAGATACGACAATCGTTAAACATTGGACTATAAAATCTAATTTTTCACTGTCATTCATCCTGGAACCAGTGTTGGTTATGGGGGGACTTTTACTGCCAGCAGGGA
>CANTHI010000281.1 GCA_947653505.1 uncultured Eubacterium sp. | reverse complement strand
ATTTCCTCTCCCAGCGTCCGCGCAGCCAAAAGATAACATTTTTATGTAAATTGTTGCATTTGCTCTTAAGTCCGCGCCTATGGTGCAGCTCCCCTCTCCCAGTGCCCGGTTCCCCAATACGCAGCATCTTATCTGAATAATTAAAAAATGTTACAAGAGATGACAGGGCATGTGAATATTCACACAAATGAAAAAATTTCGAATAAACAGTATAAAACAGTTGACAACAGTTCTATACTGTTATATACTGTTTGCAACGAAAGGGGAGGAAGCAGATGAATATTATTATCAATAATTCTTCGATGCAGCCCATCTATGAGCAGATTGTGCTACAGATTAAGGCACAGATTATGAATGGAGAATTAAAGGCAGAATCCATGCTCCCGTCTGTTCGTGCTTTAGCTAAGGAAATAAAAGTCAGCGCGCTGACTGTAAAAAAAGCATATGACGCTCTGGAAGAGGAAGGATTTGTGGTTACAGTGCATGGAAAAGGCAGTTTTATCACACTCGCGAATCAGGCGCTTATGCTGGAGGAAAAAAAGAAAGAGGTCGAAGCCGATATGGAAATGGCCATCCGGAAAGGCAGAAGCTGTGGGATGAGTAATCAGGACCTCACAGAGCTGTTTCAGATTGTGCTGGAGGATTAGAAAATGCTGAGATTAGATAAAGTGCAGAAACATTATAAAGATTTTAAGCTGGAATGCTCGCTGGAAGTACAGAAAGGAGCTGTTACAGGTCTGATTGGGAAAAATGGCGCTGGGAAAAGTACCACCTTCAAGCTGATTCTGGGACTGACAGATCCGGATGCTGGTACGATTCAGGTTATGGGCAGACCTGTGCAGAAGCTGGGCAGGCAGGAAAAAGAAAAAATGGGGGTTGTTCTGGCAGATTCCGGATTCAGCGGGTATCTGATGATAAAGGATATTATCCCGATACTTGCAGCGACTTACTGCAAATTTAACAGGGAAGATTTTCTGAAAAAGTGTGAACGGTTTCAGTTGCCTGTCAACAAACAGATCAGGGAATTTTCGACCGGAATGCGGCGCAAGCTGCAGCTTCTGACAGCGATTTCCTACGAAGCGGATCTGTTGATACTGGATGAACCGACGGCGGGGCTGGATGTTATTGCCAGGGATGAGATGCTCGGACTGCTGCGGGAGTATATGGAGCAGGAGGAGCGCTCCATTCTGATCAGCTCGCATATATCCGGTGATCTGGAAGGCTTTTGTGATGATCTTTATATGATTGACGAGGGAAAGATTATCCTGCATGAAGAGACGGATGTGCTGCTGGGAGAGTATGCGCTGCTGAAAATGACAGGACAGCAGTATGAGAATCTGGATAAAAGGTATGTGCTGCGGATAAAAAAAGAGTCTTTTGGTGTGAGCTGTCTGACAAATCAGAAACAGTTTTATTTGGAAAATTATCCGCAGATTGCGGTGGAAAAAGGAAATATTGATGAACTGATTATGATGATGGTGCGGGGTGAAGAAAAATGAAAGGATTACTGATCAAGGATTTGAAACTGATTAAGACGCAAAAAACATTTCTGGTGCTGATTACGATAGTCTGCGGTTATCTGCTGTTAAAGGGAAGCGGACAGTTCGCGATGACCTATGCGGGGATTATATTACCTATGCTCGTAGTAACCACAGTAAATTTTGACGATAGCGGTAATGGGCTGAGCTTTCTGTTTACTTTTCCAGTCAGCCGGAAAGCTTATGTACTGGAAAAATATTTACTGGGTATGCTGTTACTGGCAGTCGCAGGCATTGCCGCCAGTGTGATCATGATCGTTACGTCAGCTGTAACGTCTGTAGTCTATACATTTCAGGAATGCTATACAATGGCTTTGAGTTCCCTGATAATAGTTTCGATCATTTTGTCACTTGCCCTGCCGTTTCAGATGAAGTTTGGTGCGGAGAAGGGCAGGATTGCGATGGCGGTTACGATCATCTGCATAGGAGTTGCGGGCTATACGCTGCAGCAGGTTACAAATATTGATTTTCTGACAGTAGCAGGGCCGTTTCGGCAGGCAGATGAGATGGAAGTGGCTGCTATAATCATTGCACTGGCTGCAGGGATGCTTGGAATTTCTTATGCGGTCTCTGTAGCTGTGCTCAAAAGAAGACAGTTCTGACATCTGGTTTGACGTAAAAATAGCCGCCACGTTTTGTGACGGCTATTTTTTAGAGCAGCATGCCGATCCGGTAGACGATAAAAGTAATGACCCATGCCACGACAAGCTGAAATACAGTTACAAAAGCGGTCCAGCCCCAGCTGTCGGATTCTTTATGTATCGTAGCCAGCGTGGCGGCGCAAGGGACGTAAAGCAGGCAGAATACCATCAGGCAGAAGGCGTTGAGCGGGCCAAATCCGATGCTTTGCAGTACATTGGAAAAGGCCGCCATTCCTGATGCGGAGTTGGCATTTACGATTCCAAACAGTACGGCGCAGCTGGATACGACGACTTCCTTTGCGGAGATACCAGCGATTAGTGCGACAGCAATCTGCCAGAATCCGAGTCCGACTGGTGCAAAGACAGGGACGAGCAGCTTTCCGAGCATGGCGCCAAATCCTTCGGACATATCCGGAGCGTATCCGTGCGGACCGAAATTGAGCAGGATCCAGATCAGAAGGGTGGCAAGAAAGATTGTTGTACCGGCTTTGCCCAGATAGTCTTTGACTTTATCCCATACATAAATACTGACGGTGCGCGCATCCGGCATTTTGTATTCCGGCAGTTCAATCAGCAGATAATTTGCGCTTTTTTCACGATCCATCAGGTGCAGCACGAATGATACGAGAATCGCGACAGCAATGCCGATCAGATACATCGAGTAAGCGGCAGGCATCGCGTATTTACCGAAAAACATTTCTGCAAACAAAATATAAATCGTCAGGCGTGCGTTGCAGCTCATAAAAGGAGTTACGAGCATGACCTTGTAACGGTCCCTTTTGCTTTCCAGCGCGCGGGAAGCCATAATGGCAGGAACGGTGCAGCCAAATCCGAGCAGCATCGGAATAAATGCTTTGCCGGATAATCCGAGACGGCTCATGAGTCCTTCCATAATATAGGCGACACGTGCCATATATCCGCTGTCTTCCAGAAAGGCAAGCGCCAGAAACAAAATAAAAATATTGGGCAGGAAGGTAATGATCGTGCCAACACCCGCAATAATGCCTTCCACAACGAGAGATTCCAGCACAGCGCTTGTATGCATGGCCCGGAGCCCCTGTATCGTCATGGAAGAAATCCAGTCTATCGCAGTTTCAAAATAACCCTTGATCCAGTCTCCGACGGCAAAGGTCAGAAAAAATACGACTGCCATAATGCCAAGGAAAATGGGAATCCCGAAAATGCGGTGTGTCAGTGCCTGATCGACCCGTTCGGTAAACTGATCCTGCCTTTTTTTGTGCAGCAGCACTTCATCGATAATTTCTCCGATAAAATCATATTTTTCATTGATAATCTGTGATTCATAATTTTTATCCAGCACATCCGGAAGATCCACAGGATATTTCTGGGAAACCTCCGTATCGTGCTCCAGCAATTTGATCGCATGCCAGCGGTAATTGCTGATATCCGGATATTTTTTTTGCAGTTCAGAAATAATCTGGTCAATTTTATCTTCGATCTGGTCTGAATAGACCATTGCAAATTCGGCATGATGATCATGTGCATGATGCGCGGATATTTTATGGTGATGGATCAGACTGTCCGGATCTGCCTGCCCTTTATGGTGGGCAGCCGCGTGCAGCAGGGAATCCAGTCCGGTACGCTTTCGGGCTGAGACCGGAATCACAGGGATGCCAAGCATCTCCGGCAGACGGTGCAGATCGATTTCCATACCGCGCTTTTGTACGATATCCATCATATTCAACGCCAGTACTACAGGCTTTCCAAGCTCCAGAATCTGCAGTGTCAGATACAGGTTCCGTTCCAGAGAGGAAGCGTCTGCCACATTGATGATTACATCCACTTCATCGCTTAAAATAAACTGTCTGGATACCGTCTCTTCCATTGTATAGGAAGTCAGGCTATAGGTGCCCGGCAGGTCCACGAGCCGGATATTCAGGTCGTGATCGCGGATGGCGCTCTCTACTTTTTCCACCGTAACGCCGGGCCAGTTAGCGACTTTTAAATTGGCGCCCGTGTAGGCGTTAAACAAAGTCGTTTTGCCGCAATTAGGGTTGCCGATAAATCCAATTGTTAAATTTTCTTTCAAGTTATTCACCCCAGTCTTCGTACTGTAATATTTTTCGTCATATTGTAACCAAGCGCAAACCGTGTGCCTCGCAGCTTAATGATCATGATACCTTTGCCTTTGCGGTTTAACACGGATATTACAGACTCTTTTGTCATACCAAGCGCTTCCAGCCGCCGCTCCATCTGGAAAGGCAGATTCATATGCTCTACCATGCAGCTCTGGCCTGTCTGGATATCTTTTAATAGCATGTCTGGACACCTCCTGTTCCTGACTCTTATTATAACTCCTTCTATCTGGATGCGCAAGAATCCCGTACAGAAAAACCCGCAGTACACATTCCTGCGGGTTTTTGTATGTACGCTATTTATTTTCCGGGGGTTCCTTTAGTCTGCGGTTCACAATCTGAAAATCATGAATGAGCCGCTGGATATGAGCAGCCTGCTGGATGGTCAGATCATTGACTTCGAAATAGATCCGTTCACCTTCCTCTTCCAGTTCCAGAAGATAATCCGTAGTACAGCAGAAATACTGGGCAATTCGTTTTAATAAATCTACCGAGGGCAGAATATTGTCATTTTCCCAATTGCTGACACTTTGTTTGGTGACGCCGAGGGCATTTGCCAGCTGGATCTGGTTCAGATTGTGCGCGATTCGCAGCTCTTTGATTCGTTCGCCAAGCATGATCGACTCCTTTCTTTTTTACTTTAAATTTTGTAAAAATAGTATCAAAATACTTTGGTAAAGAGCAGTGTTACATCTGATAACAGAAACATTTATGTATGAATTTGTATGCGGTGTCTGGCTATGCGGATGCCGGATGAAAGGTACTGGCGTCAGGTTCCCCAATATATAAACACCCAATCGTTACTATGAGCGGCCCCTGGGCCATGAATAGTAACCATAGCAGGAAAAAATTTATAAAAAATTTCAAAAAGTATCTTTACAAAATACAAAAGTATTGCTATAATAAATATCGAACAGCGAGGGCACTTGTTGTTCAAAATCTTCTCAAATTGTAAAGTAGTTTATTGGTGTAAAACCCGTTGATTCTTTTGGATCGGCGGGTTTTGCATTTCCATTTCAGAAAAAATGATTTGGTTTGTGTATTATTAACAAAAAACGAAATCAAGAATTAGATATTTTTTACAAAATGAAAATTTGGGATAGACAGTATCAGGAATCCTGGATGGAAAAGTCTTATAAAGATTTAAAGGTTTCAATA
>CANTHI010000280.1 GCA_947653505.1 uncultured Eubacterium sp. | reverse complement strand
ACAATTCCCGGTGTTCTGCTATAAACTATACTCATGTGTTCATGAACGGACCAGATAAAAAAATAGCGAACAAAAAGGAGCGATATCATTGAAGATGCAGTACAGCAGCATTCAAAATCCAAACATACAGGATCTGGATATTTTACATTATCAGGCAGGGCATAAGTTTGAAAATCAAAGGCAGCTGGCGGATGCAACCGGATATGCCCTGGGTACGGTCAACCAGTCCCTGAACCGTCTGACTGCGCAGGGATATCTGACGAAAGAATATATGCTGACTGCCCGGGCATGGCATCTGATGCAGGAGAGTACGACAAAGCGGGCAGTGATTCTGGCGGCGGGTGCGGGGATGCGGATGATACCGATCCATACGCAGATGACAAAAGGGATGCTGGAAGTGCGGGGAGAGCGGCTGGCTGAGCGGCTGATCCGGCAGCTGCAGGAGGCCGGCATTTTTCAGAT
This sequence comes from uncultured Eubacterium sp., assembly GCA_947653505.1. Next base: position 4,974 of record CANTHI010000280.1, on the reverse strand, counting down.
CTGTATCGTGGTCGGTTTTATGAAGGAGCAGTACGAATATCTGATTGATAAATATCACGTAACACTGATGGTAAATCGGGATTATATGCATAAAAATAACCTGTATTCAGCGGCGCTTGCCAGAACATGGCTGGATCATGCGTATATTGTTCCGTGCGACTTGTGGTGTCTGCATAATCCGTTTCGAAAACACGAGCTGTATTCCTGGTATATGGTCAGTGAGAGGAAAATGGATGAAAGCTACATAAGATGCGGACGCAGACAGCAGTTGTACCGGTGCAGCGGGCAGCAGGGGAACCAGATGATCGGGATTGCCTATCTGGAGGGAGAGACGGCTGCCTGCGTCAGAAAAAAACTGGAACAGCTGACGCTGGAAAAAGGCCACGAAAATGATTTCTGGGAGGAAGCTTTGTGGGAAGGGGATCGTATGATTGTTTCTGCCAGATGTGTGCCTCATGGGATGGTGTATGAAATCAATACTTATGAACAGCTGCGTGAGCTGGATGCCGGTTCCGGGAGTCTGGATTCGGAGATTATCCGGACGGTGGCGGGGATTTTACAGGTGCCATCGGATGAAGTCAGACAGATCGAAGTACTTAAAAAAGGGATGACGAATCGTTCGTTTTGCTGTACGTGCAGGGGAAAGCGCTATATTATGCGGATTCCGGGAGAGGGTACTGCAAAGCTGATGAACCGGAAGGCAGAAGCGCAGGTGTACCATGCCATAAAAGATGCACGCATCAGTGACAGGGTCCTGCATATCGATCCGGTCACAGGCTATAAGCTTACGGTATTTGAAGAATGTGCACACGTATGCGATGCCTCGGATAAGGAAGAAGTAAAGAAATGTATGCGGTTTTTACGCGGTATGCACGAACAGGATTTTCATGTGGATCATACGTTTGATTTGTGGGAGCATGTGGAATATTATGAGTCTTTACGGGAACAGACGCCGTCGGTATATCAGGATTATCTGCAGACAAAACAGCGGGTATATGAGCTGAAAAGCTTTATTGACAGCCAGAAAAAGGACTGGACGCTGACGCATATTGATGCGGTGGCGGACAACTTTTTGTTTAAAGAAAACGGGGAGATTGTGCTGCTGGACTGGGAATATGCGGGCATGCAGGATCCGCATGTGGATATCGCGATGTTTGCTGTTTATGCATTGTATGACAGGGAGCAGGTGGATTTTCTGATCGACGCGTATTTTCCGGAAGGGGTACAACGGGATACCCGTCTGAAAATCTACTGTTATATTGCGGTCTGTGGTCTTTTGTGGAGCAACTGGTGTGAATATAAGAGTCTGCAGGGTGTGGATTTTGGCGAGTATAATCTGCGCCAGTACCGGTATGCGAAGGAGTACTATAAGATTTTTCAGGAGGAATGGCAATGCATGAGGCAAAACGGGCACTGATTATGGCAGCAGGGACGGGAAAGCGGATGCGCCCCCTGACACTGACAACACCAAAACCGCTTGTGCAGGTAAACGGGGTGCGCATGATCGACACGGTCATACAGGCACTGCAGCAAAACAGCATTTTTGATATTTACATTGTTGTGGGGTATTTGAAAGAACAGTTTGCTATTTTACAGGATATGTATGATGGGATCCATTTTATTGAGAATCCGTATTTTGCGTGCAGCAACAATATTTCTTCTTTATATGTGGCACGGGAATATCTCGGGGAATGTGTGATTGTGGATGGGGATCAGATGGTTTACCGCCCGCAGATATTTGAGCGGTATTTTTCAAAGTCCTGTTACTGCTGCAGATGGACAAAAGAGCAGACAGACGAGTGGCTGCTGGAGCTTCACGCGGATCGTGTGACTGGCTGCAGCAGGACTGGCGGGTCAATGGGATGGCAGCTGTACAGCGTTTCTTTCTGGACAAAAGAGGATGGAAAAAGACTGGGGCATCATCTGGAGCTGGAATTTGAAAAAAAGAAAAATGATCAGATTTATTGGGATGATGTGGCGTTATTTTGTTATCCGCAGGAATATGATCTTGGCATCCGCAAAATCAGGAAAGGGGATCTGGCAGAGATTGACAGTCTGAAAGAACTGGCACAAATTGACAGCCGGTATCAGCATCTGGTCGAAGCGGGGAAGGAGCAGGAGCAGTGTCAGAAAATAGAAAAACATTAAATGAAAAAGTAACAGAAGAAAAAGTAGCAGAACAAAAAATAGAAAATTCCAAAATATCAGACCGGCAGCGGTCCGGACAGATGGATCTGAAAACAACGGGAATCCCGCTGGCTGGTGTTCTTTGTCTGAGTATTTTGTTTATGATATTTCCGGAAAGCTCCAAAAGAGTGCTTGGCGCGGTCCGGGGGTTTCTGGGAGACGATATGGGATTTTGCTATATTCTGACAGGACTTGGCATGTTTTTATTTTCCGTGTATCTTGCGTTTTCCAGATATGGCGCCATTTGTCTGGGCAATGGAAAAAAGCTGTATTCGGATTTTAAATGGGGGACCATGATTTTTACTTCTACGATGGCAGCGGATATTTTGTTTTATTCCCTTTGCGAATGGGCTTTTTATGCGGCAGAACCACATATTGAAGCGATGGGCGGTGTTCAGGAATGGGCTCCGGTATATCCGCTGTTTCACTGGGGGCCGGTTCCGTGGAGCTTTTATATTGTGCTGGCGGCGGCATTTGGATTTATGCTGCATGTCCGTGGAAGGAGCAGACAGAAATTTTCCGAGGCATGCAGGCCGGTATTGGGAAACAGGGTAGATGGTATCTGGGGTACCGTGATAGATCTGATTGCGGTATTTGCGCTGCTGGCAGGAACAGCCACGACATTTTCCGTGGCAACACCGCTTTTGGCCAGCGGGATCAGCAGTATTTCCGGCATCCGGACCGGAAAAGGGCTGACGATCCTGATATTGCTGCTGATTGCCGTTGTATATACACTGACCGTCTGGTTTGGGATGAAAGGAATTTCCAGACTGGCAGCCATGTGCACCTGGCTGTTTTTTGCGCTGCTTCTGTATGTTCTGGCTGGAGGAGGAGAAGCAAAATATATTATAGAAACAGGCATCGGTTCGGTTGGAAATCTGGTTCAGAACTTTGTACATCTGAGCACATGGATGGATCCGCTGCGGGAGAGCTCGTTTCCACAAAACTGGACGATTTATTACTGGGCATACTGGATGGTATGGTGTGTGGCAACGCCGTTTTTTATAGGAACGATCAGCAGGGGAAGAACGGTAAAAAATACCATTTTAGGTGCATATGCCTGCGGACTGGCAGGAACGTTTACCTCCTTTATCATTCTGGGAAATTATGGGCTGGCACAGCAGATGAAGCATGGACTGGATACGTCGGGCGCCATTGCGGGTGGGGAAGCCGTTTCGGATGCGGTGATAAAGATTTTTGAAACACTTCCGCTGCCGGCAGCTGGCATTCTTTTGCTTGTGATTACGATGGTTGCGTTTTATTCTACGACGTTTGATACGCTGACGATGGTGGTGTCTTCTTATTCTTATAAACATCTGAACGTCGGTCAGGAGCCGGATAAAAAGATCCGGACATTCTGGGCAGTGCTGTTTATCCTGTTTCCGATCGCGCTTATTTTCTCGGAAAATTCCATGAACAGTCTGCAGTCAGTGTCGATTATTGCGGCGTTTCCGGTCAGTGTGATCGTAATTCTGATTGCGGTTGGGTTTGTAAAGGATGCGAAGGAATATCTGAAAGATGCGGAAAAAGTCAGTCGGGATTGATTTATTTTCATCCGCATAGTATACTGGAACCAGAAAATATGCAGGAAGCCTGTTTAGCAATGGCTGATCCGGAACGCAGGAACATTTTATGCAAACCAGGAGTTTCTTACATTCTGATACATTGTCCGAATGTATCCATACAGGAGAAAATGAAATGACGAGCAGAACATGGAATCAGGAACTGAAAGAATCAGAATATACGTATGACCAGAAATTTAAACAGCTGTTCCGGAATAAAAAGTTTCTGGCTCCAATTTTAAAAAATATTGTGAAGGAATACGCAGATCTGCCATTAACGCAGATTGAAGAGCTGATCGTATCGGTGACAGGGAATGAGGAAGTTGCGGCGGACATTGGCACGGAGGATGTTGGCAGGGGAGATGAAGCAAAGAGTTACTATGATGTACTGGCAGGATGCAGGATTCCGGAAACGGAAGATATACTGACGGTGGACCTGTATTTTGATCTGGAAATGCAGAGAGAAAAAAATCCCGGGTATCCGCTGCCGAAACGGGGTGTATATTATTGCAGCAGGATGCTGAGCCGCCAGCTGACCAATATTGGAAAAGAAGATTATGGAAGCCTGAAACCGGTATATTCTGTCTGGATTATAGTGAATCATGTACCGGATGTGCTGCGGTATTCCAGACATGAGTTTTCGCTGCGCGGAGTTAACAGCCGGTTGGAAGCGTGCAGGGATGATAATGGGAAAAAGAAACAGGCGTTGGAAGCGGCAGTACGGGAAATTAACGAGCAGGCAGATCTGATGCATCTGTGTCTGCTTTATCTGTCTGAGGATTTTACACAGCTGGGTGAGTCCGGGGATGCTCTAATCCGGTATCTGCAGTCTGTATTTATCAGAAAGGCAGGGGATCCGGAATATAATCCATATGCGGAATATTCCAAAAGCATAGCTAAGGAGGCGGATGAGATTATGACAATCGTTGGTATGTTTGAAAAGCGAGGAGAAGCACGAGGAGAAGCACGAGGAGAAAAACGGGGAGAAGCACGAGGAGAAAAACGGGGAGAAGACCGTCTGAGAATGCTGTTTCGATATTTAAAACAGCAGGGGCGTGAAGAGGAGATAGATGAGGTGATCAGCTCAGAAAATCCGCAGTTACTGGAAAAGCTGTATGCAGAGTTTCATCTCATCTGAAGCACAAAGAAATATCATCCGGTATCGTCTGGACAAAAAACTGAATAAAAAGAAGAAACTGGGAAATACCGTTATTATTTCTCTGGG
>CANTHI010000279.1 GCA_947653505.1 uncultured Eubacterium sp. | reverse complement strand
GTCCGGGCAAAGGAGCGGATCTCTTCCATCAGAGCTGCCGTTTCTGTATCTGAAGGCGTAATTTTTACGGTCAGCATTTTCGAGGCTGCCTCGATATAAGATTCTTCAAAAGGAATTTTTACAGACATACAGGCAGTCGGATTTCTGACGCGTACCTGCTCATAAGTACCGGTTTCCAAAAATGTCTGGTGCTGGCTGCGGATCGCTTTCAGATTCTGCTCTTCTGTATAGGAAACATACAGGGAGGGCAGCATCCAGATAAAATATCCGATTAAAAGTATCATCATGACTGCCGCCAGCAGCAGGCTGTAGCATAAGTTTTTACGTCCTGGCTCTTTCATTGGTCCGCCTCCCTGTCAAACTGGTATCCGACTCCGATGACTGTTTTGATACATGGAACCGGCAGCTTTTTTCTCAGATTTTTTACATGTGCGTCAATGATCCGGTCATTGCCAATATAATCTTCGTTAAAAATACGCAGGATCAGCTGCTCCCTCGTAAAGACCCTGTCCGGATGTTCATAAAGCGCTAAAAGAAGCAGGTATTCACTTAATGTAAGCGGCAGCTTTTCTCCTTTGTAATAAGCGCAGTACGCTTCCTGCTGAAGGTAAATGCCTGTATGCGCCGCGGGATGTTTCCCCTGTGATATGCCGGATGTCCGGCGCAGGACCGTTTCCAATCGTTTTAACAGGATGATCGGAGATACCGGTTTTATGATATAATCATCGGCATAGAGATTAAATGCCTGTACCTGTGTATGTTCATCGTCCAAAGCCGTAAGCATAATGACGGCCATCTCCGGTCTGTGGCTGCGGATATAAGCAAGTACCTCAAATCCGTTTTTCCCCGGCACCATAATATCCAGTACAGCGGCATCAAATGTGCGCTGTTTCAGCATCCCGATCGCGGTATCGCCCCGTGCGGCTTCGGTGATTGTATAGCCGGATAGCGTCATATATTCTTTTAAAACCTCACGGATCGTAGGTTCATCCTCCAAAAAAAGTATCTGATAATCTGTCTGCATGATTGTTTCCTTTCTGCTGTAGTCATTTTAACGGTTTTATAACTGGCATCTGTTTCTGATATCATATCATATCTGTATGAATTTCGTATGAATCTGTAACATTTTTCTGTTATAATAAAACCAGAAGCCGTATTGCTACAGACGGCCCAAGACAGAAAGGACAGGGATGGATCATGCCGGATTTATATTATATTGAAGATGACGCAGCAATTGCGTCTGTGGTAAAGGAATATCTGGAATGCAGGGATTTTAAGGTGAAGATATGTACGACGCTTGCAGAGGCAGGGCGGGCTTTGCAGGAGCATGTGCCAACGCTGGTGCTGCTGGACTGGGAGCTGCCGGACGGGAAGGGAGAGCGGCTGTGCCGGTGGATGCGGGACAGGTGGAAGGAGCTGCCGGTGATTTTTCTTACGGTTCGTGGAGACTGTGCGGATATTGTATCCGGTTTTAAAAGTGGTGCGGATGACTATGTGGTAAAACCGTTTGAACTGGAAGTGCTGTATTCGCGCATTCTTGCCCTGCTGCGCAGAACAGGCAATGTGGCGCAGCAGTACCTTTCCTGTGATGGAATCCGGATGGATCTGAACCGCCGGACAGTTTTTCTGCATGCGGAAGAAATCGGCCTGAGTGCCGCAGAATATGAGCTGCTCATGTGTCTGATGCAGCAGAAAGGGAAGACGGTTACGAGGGAAAAAATATTAGAACAGGTATGGGATGTGAAAGGAAGTTTTGTAAATAACAACACGCTGACTGTTACGATGAAGCGGCTGCGGGACAAGCTTTCCCAGCCGGCCTGTCTGAAAACGGTCAGAAGCGTGGGCTACCGGATGGAGGATACGGTATGAGCGGACGGAAAAACAGTCTGATCATGACGGGATTTGTATGCGCAGCCAGTCTGATATCCTGTGCGGTCTGTATGCTGCTTGTTGCCTGTCATGACAGCCGCAGACAGGCGGAGCTGTTAAATGCGGTCTGCGGGGCGGTGCTGGAGTACAGACCGGAAGCTGCAGCGGTCATTTCTGCTGCGTTAAAATATGAGACATGCGGACATGCGGGCAGCGTGGAAGAGGAGGATATTCTGGAAGCGTTCGGATATAGTCAGTCAGATCTGATGGGTCCGGATGATGAAAGATATGCGCTGTTTGTGACAGCCGGTTTTCTGGCAGGGACAGGGGTTTTTGGCATTGCATTTTACAGTCAGAATAAAACGCAGGTCAGACGGATCCGGGCTCTGGCGGAATATCTGGAGCAGGTAAACACTGGAAAAGCGGTCATTTTAACTGCATCGGGATCGGGAGAGGATGAGTTTTCCGGACTGGAAGATGCAATATATAAGACTGTGACGTATCTGTATCAGACAAAGGATGCGGCTGAGCAGGCGAAAAATAGTTTTGCCGGAAATTTATTTAATATTGCGCATCAGATTAAAACTCCGATTACCGCCATGTCCCTGTCTGTCCAGATGATGAGGCAGGATACCGGAAAAAAACAGCTGGAGCAGCTGGAAAAACAGCTGGAGCAGCTGGAAAAACAGCTGCTGCGCCTGACGCATCTGCAGGAAGCTTTGCTCGTGCTGGCCCGTATGGATGCCGGAACGCTACGGATGCAAAAAGATGAGGTGGATGTGTATACCCTGCTGATCCTTGCGGCGGATAATCTGCAGGGACTATTTGCGGATGCTGGCATGACCATTGATATTCCACAGAAGGGTGGGATGATGATCGCCGCCGATCTGGAATGGACGATGGAGGCGGTTATGAATCTGATGAAAAACTGTATGGAACACGGCAATGGCACTACGGTCCGCTGCTCCTACGCACAGAATCCGTTCTATACGGAAATAGTTATACAGGATGATGGCGTGGGATTTTACAAAGAAGATCTTCCGCATTTATTTGAACGGTTTTACCGGGGACAGAATGCAGATTCTGGCGGGATAGGAATTGGCCTTGCGCTGGCCAGGGAGATTGTGGAGCGCCAAAATGGAACGATACGTGCCAGAAATATGCCGGATGGAGGGGCCTGCTTTGAAATCCGTTTTTATAGTCACTGAGCTGTAACTTTTGTATGTTATTATGAAACAGACGGGTAAGAAACTGTGTGTCATAGAAAACTGTGTGTCATAGAAAACTGTGTATCATAGAAAACTGTGTGTCATAGAAAACGGAAAGGAGACAGTCAGATGGAGATTTTAAAATGCGAAAAAGTCCGGAAGGTTTACGGCTCAGGCGGCGATCAGGTAGTAGCGCTGCATGGGATTGACCTGTCCGTCAGAAAGGGGGAATTTGTGGCGGTTGTCGGAGCATCCGGCTCAGGAAAGTCTACGCTGCTGCATATTCTGGGCAGTGTGGATAAGCCTACGGGTGGAACGGTGATGGTAGACGGGACAGATCTTTGCGGACTGAATCAGACACAGGCGGCAGTGTTCCGGCGCAGAAAGGTGGGACTGGTGTATCAGTTTTACAACCTGATTCCTACGCTGACGGTGTGAAAAAACATCCTTATGCCGCTGGCGCTTGATAAGAAAAAGCCGGAGAAGGAGTATTTTGACCAGCTGGTGCGTGCGCTTGGACTTTCTGGGAAGCTGGAGGCGCTGCCGGGCCAGCTGTCTGGCGGACAGCAGCAAAGGGCGGCGATTGCACGCTCCCTGATCTACCGGCCGGCACTTTTGCTGGCGGATGAGCCGACCGGAAATCTGGATCAGAAAAATTCCAGAGAGATTATCGATATGTTAAAGCTGTCCAACCGGAATCTGAATCAGACGATTGTGCTGATTACCCATGATGAAAAGGCGGCATTGGAAGCAGAGCGCGTGATTACGATAGAGGATGGGCGGATTATTGGCGATGAACGGCGGAGGTAGCAGATATGTGGAAAGATTATTCGTCAGGTTATATTAAAAACAACCGTTCTTTTGGAATATCCATGATGGCTGCGGCATTTATCGCGTCTTTGCTGCTGTCACTTCTGGGCGGAATGTTTTATAATGTCTGGAAGTATGAGATCGAAAGGATCGAACGGGAAGAAGGCAGCTGGCAGAGCCGGATCACTGGCATTACAGATGGGAACGTTATCGAAAGCATAAAAAATTTTGCCAGTGTGAAAAAAGCAGTAGTAAGCCGGGAAACAGGAGAGGAAGAAACCAGCGTAGATATTTATTTTGACCATATGGGCTCTGTTTTTGCGGATACACCCCGTATCGCAAAGCTGGCTGGCGCCGCGCCGGAGCAGGTAGTTTATAACTATGAGCTTCTGGCAATGTATCTGATCCGGAGTCCTTCAGATCCGGCGCCGCGTATGCTGTTTCCACTGTTTCTTATTATAACGGGTCTGGCAGCCTGTTCACTGGTTGTTGTAATACACAACTCTTTCGCGGTATCCATGAATGCAAGAATCCACCAGTTTGGTATTTTGTCAGGTATCGGGGCTACGCCAAAGCAGATCCGGACATGCCTGCTGCAGGAAGCGGCGGCTCTGTGTACGATACCGGTGATCGCTGGAAACCTGCTGGGCATTGCAGGAAGTATGGGACTTTTACAGATCATCAATGCAGCAGGAAATGATGTAAAGGGGCGTTATAGAGCTGTTTTTGGCTATCATCCGCTTGTATTTGCGCTGACAATACTGCTGACGGTTCTCACGATATGGATTTCTGCATGGATACCAGCAGCCAGATTAAGCAGGCTGACACCGCTTGAGGCAGTCAGAAATACGGGGGAACTGCAGCTAAAGCGCAGGAACAACGCTTATATCCTTGCATTTCTGGCAGGGGTGAAGGGCGAACTGGCTGGCAACGCGTTAAAGGCACAGAAAAAAGCCTTGCGGACGACATCCTTATCCCTGGTCCTTTCATTTCTGGCATATACGATCATGCAGTGTTTTTTCTGTATTTCCGGAATCAGCACGAGAGAGACTTATTTTGAGAGATATCAGGGGGTATGGGATATTATGGTCACTGTTGCGGACACAGATGTGGAAGCTTTTGAAAAGACGCAGGCACTTCAGGCACTGGAAGGGGCCAAAAGCGTCATCGTCTACCAGAAGGCGGCTGCAAAAAGGCTGATCTCAGAAAAAGAGCTGGATCCCCGGATGAAGTCCTTTGGTGGATTTTCCCATGCGTCCAAGACGGATGTAACAAAGACAGAAGACGGCTGGCTGGTAAATGCTCCGGTTTTTATCCTGGATGATCAGAGCTTTCTGGCATATTGTAAGCAGACCGGCATTCCCCCGCGGCTGGACGGAGCAGTGATCCGCAACAGGATTCGTGATGTGACCAATCCGGATTTCAGACATCCGGACCAGATGCCTTATGTAACAGGAGAAAAGGCCACAAGTATACTGCGGCAGTCAGGGAATGAAAAGAGAACAGCAGGTAAATATCACCAAGAAAAATATCCGCTTCTACGAACAACAGGGC
>CANTHI010000278.1 GCA_947653505.1 uncultured Eubacterium sp. | reverse complement strand
GAGAGATCAGGGGGATAATATCGACATTACCGTATTTGAAGGAGATATTATCCCCCTGATCTCTCAGATAAGAGGTATCACCGTGAAATCCGTGTACGGCCGTGCGCAGCGTTTCTTCAATCCGGACATTCATTTCCCCGATGGACAGCATCAGACTGCTGCTGATCAGGATCACGCTCAGAGCCAGAAGAGACAGCAGCTCTAAAGTGATCAGTTTTAATTTGATATTCATAATTCCCTTCCTCGCATTCTTTTGTCGTCAGATTCTCTATGTTTATAGTATGGGATGTTAGCATTCCGGTCAGGATGAAATAAAAGATGATAAGCTTTTGACAGGAATATAGTTATATTATATAATACAATTTAAGAAAAAGAAATAGTTTTTAGGAAAAAATTACAGCATCCGGCGTCCGGATAGCCAATATGTAACACATTCCAGCAGACAGATGGGGCTTATGCATAATAAAAGAGAGAGGAGCATATAAGCATGGGAAAATATGTCATGGCACTCGATGCCGGAACAACAAGTAACCGGTGCATTTTATTTAATGAAAGAGGAGAAATGTGCAGTGTGGCACAAAAAGAGTTTACCCAGTATTTTCCAAAGCCGGGCTGGGTTGAGCATGATGCAAATGAGATCTGGTCCACCCAGCTTGGCGTGGCAGTCGAAGCGATGCAGAAAATCGGTGCCACCGCGGATGATATCGCGGCGATTGGCATTACCAACCAGCGGGAAACAGCGATCGTGTGGGATAAGGAGACAGGAGAGCCGGTATATCATGCGATCGTATGGCAGTGCAGGCGTACGTCTGCATACTGCGACAGCCTGAAAGAACAGGGACTGACAGAAACCTTCCGGAAAAAAACAGGTCTTGTGATCGATGCATATTTTTCTGCGACGAAGGTAAAATGGATTCTGGATCATGTGGAAGGAGCGAGAAAAAAAGCTGAAGCGGGAAAGCTTTTGTTTGGTACGGTAGAGACCTGGCTGATCTGGAAAATGACAAAGGGAGCCGTGCATGTGACGGATTATTCCAACGCTTCCAGAACGATGCTGTTTAATATCAATGAGCTTTGCTGGGATACCGATATTCTAAAACAGCTGGATATTCCGGAATGTATGCTGCCCCAGCCGGTACCGTCCAGCTGTGTCTATGCAGAAGCGGATCCGTCTTTTTTTGGCGGTCCGGTACCGATCTGCGGCGCGGCAGGAGACCAGCAGGCGGCTTTGTTTGGACAGACGTGTTTTACGGCAGGGGAAGCAAAAAATACGTATGGCACCGGCTGCTTTTTATTGCTGAATACTGGAGAAAAGCCGGTATTTTCCCAAAATGGTCTTGTCACAACGATCGCATGGGGACTGGACGGCAGGGTAAACTATGCACTGGAAGGTTCGATTTTTGTAGCGGGAGCGGCGGTCCAGTGGCTGCGTGACGAGATGCGTCTGGTAGATACTTCGCCGGATACAGAATATATGGCGTCCAAGGTAAAAGACACAAACGGATGCTATGTCGTCCCTGCCTTTACCGGACTTGGTGCTCCATACTGGGACCAGTATGCAAGAGGGACGATTGTGGGGATTACACGCGGTGTAAACAAAGCCCATATCATCCGTGCCACGCTGGAGTCCATCGCGTATCAGGTAAACGACGTGATCGCGGCAATGCAGGCGGATTCAGGCATTACACTGCGTACATTAAAAGTAGACGGAGGCGCAAGCGCCAATAATTTTCTGATGCAGTTTCAGGCAGACGTCATTCACGCGCCCGTCTACCGGCCAGTCTGCGTAGAGACGACGGCAATGGGCGCCGCATATCTGGCAGGGCTTGCAGCCGGATACTGGAGCAGCAAGGAAGAAGTCATTAAAAACTGGCAGATGGACCGCGTGTTCCAGCCACAGATGGAAGAGACGGACAGAAAGGCGTGTCTGGAAGGTTGGAGCAGGGCTGTGAAATATTCGTATGGATGGGCGAAAGAACAATAAGAAAAAATACAGATTATATATTATTATGTGAATGAAGGAGATTGTCTATGTATGATGTTTGTATCATCGGTGCAGGCGTGTCGGGCTGTGCGGTGGCGCGGGAGCTGTCACGGTATGAGGGGACGTTCTGTGTCATTGAAAAATGCGAGGATGTATGCTGTGGGACATCCAAAGCAAACAGCGCCATTGTGCATGCCGGATTTGACGCGCCGGCGGGGTCTTTGATGGCAAAGCTGAATGTGCAGGGCAGCCGGATGATGGAGCAGCTGGCAAAAGAGCTGGATGTTCCGTTTCAAAGAAATGGTTCCCTGGTCGTCTGTCTGGATGAGAAGGAACTGCCAAAGCTGCAGGAGCTCTATGATAAAGGCGTCAGAAACGGGGTGGAAGGACTGCGGATACTGACAAAAGAAGAGGCGCTAAAGCTGGAGCCGAATCTGTCAGAGCAGACGGTAAGCGCCCTGTATGCGCCGTCTGGCGGGATCGTATGTCCGTTTCTGCTGACGATTGCACTGGCCGAAAACGCAGCCTGCAACGGCGTGGAGTTCCGGTTTGATACCGAAGTAAACGGGATACAGGATATGGACGGTTTTTTCAGGCTGGAAACGAATCAGGGAGTGCTGGAGAGCCGCTATATTGTAAATGCGGCGGGCGTGTATGCCGATCAGATTCATAATATGATCAGCAGCCTTAAAATGAAAATCACGGCCAGAAAAGGGGAGTACTGTCTGCTGGATCACAGTGCGGGCAGTCATGTATCGCATACGGTATTTATGCTGCCGACGCCAATGGGAAAAGGAGTGCTTGTGACGCCGACCGTTCACGGGAATCTGCTCGTGGGACCTACCGCTGCGGATATCGAAGACAAAGAGGGGACGAATACGACCGGAGCAGGTCTGCGGGAGCTGATGGAAAAAGCGGGCATGACAGTGAAAAATCTGCCGTTTCGTCAGGTCATTACTTCGTTTGCCGGATTACGGGCACATGCGGAAGAAACGGAATTTTACCAGACGGGTGATTTTATCATTGGAGAAGCAGAAGATGTACCACGGCTGATCGACGTGGCAGGGATCGAATCGCCGGGACTGTCCAGCGCGCCTGCAATCGGCGTGATGGTAGCAGGGCTTGTACGCGACAGCATGGACCTGAAACAAAAAGAGGGCTTTATCGCGCAGCGCAAAGGTATTTTAAATCCTTCGGCATTAAGCATGGAGGAGCGCAACAGGCTGATCCGCCGTCAGCCGGCTTACGGTAATATTGTCTGCCGCTGTGAAAATGTGACAGAAGGAGAGATGATAGACGCCATCCAAAGGCCGGTCGGGGCAAGATCGCTGGATGGCGTCAAACGGCGCACAAGAGCCGGCATGGGACGGTGCCAGTCCGGATTCTGCAGTCCGAAGACGATGGAAATATTAAAACGGGAGCTTGGAACCAGCATGGAAGAAATAACAAAATCCGGAGGCCGGTCGGCAATTGTCGTGGGACAGACCAGGACAGGAAAGGACAGACCTGCAGATGGGAAATGTTTTTTCGAAAAAGTCTGAATATCTGCAGATGGAAGGAGAAAAATTTTGACAGCATATGATATTGTAATTATAGGCGGAGGGCCTGCCGGCCTGGCGGCTGCAGTTTCTGCCAGGGAAGCCGGAATTGAGAGTATCCTCATTCTCGAACGGGATAAAGAGCTGGGCGGTATTTTAAACCAGTGTATCCACAATGGATTTGGACTGCATACGTTTCAGGAAGAGCTGACCGGTCCGGAATATGCGGACCGCTTTCTTACGATGGTAAAAAAACACCAGATTGCGTACAGGTTAAATACGATGGTAATGGAAATCAGTAAGGAAAAGGTCGTAACCGCCCTGAATCATACAGATGGCATGATACAGATCCAGGCAAAGGCAGTGATTCTGGCAATGGGATGCAGGGAGCGTTCCAGAGGTGCGCTGAATATCCCGGGCTACCGGCCAGCCGGAATCTTTTCCGCGGGTACTGCCCAGCGGCTGATTAATATGGAAGGTTTTCTGCCGGGCAGGGAGGTAGTGATTTTAGGCTCCGGGGATATCGGCCTGATTATGGCAAGGCGTATGACGCTGGAAGGTGCAAAGGTAAAGGCGGTCGCGGAGCTGATGCCATATTCCGGCGGTTTAAAAAGAAATATTGTACAGTGTCTGGACGATTATGGAATCCCGTTAAAGCTCAGCCATACAGTCGTGGATATCAAAGGAAAGGAACGTCTGGAGAGCGTCACACTGGCCCGGGTGGATGAATCGGGAAAGCCGGTTGCAGGTACGGAGGAAACATATACCTGTGATACCCTGCTGTTATCGGTAGGTCTGATTCCGGAAAACGAGCTGTCTGGAAAAATGGGCGTGGAGCTGGATGGCGTTACTTCCGGTCCGGTTGTTGATGAAAGTCTGGAAACAAGTATTTCCGGTGTCTTTGCCTGCGGGAATGTGCTGCATGTACATGATCTTGTTGACTATGTATCTGAGGAAGCAAAACGGGCAGGCATCCAGGCAGCACGGTTTGTTAAAGGAGAGCTTGCGCACGGCAGCAGCGGCATTGCCATCGTGGCAGGAGAAGGCGTACGCTATACCGTGCCGCGCCGGATTGCATGCGGCAGGATGGAAGATGAGCTGACCGTCCGGTTCCGCACAGGCGCGGTTTACAAACAGTCGTATCTGAGCGTATATTTTGATCAGGAACGGGTGCAGCACCGGAAAAAGCAGGTTATGGCTCCGGGGGAAATGGAACAGATCGTGCTGAAAAAACAGGAGCTGGAGGCGTATCCGCAGCTAAAGTGCATTACCGTAAAAATAGAAAAGGAGTAAGGCTCTGTGAAGGAAACGAACATAGAACGTATGGAAGACAGATATCAGGAAAACACTGGAAATATGGAACAAAAAGAGCTGATCTGTATCGGCTGTCCGATGGGGTGTCCGCTAACGGTCACGCTGTCCGATGGCAGTGTGCATGAGGTCAGCGGCAATACCTGTCCAAGAGGCGAATCGTATGCGAAAAAGGAAGTCACAAATCCTACCCGCATCGTGACTTCCACGGTAAAAGTAGCCGGGGGCGACAGGGCATTTCTTCCGGTTAAAACAAAGACGGATATTCCAAAAGAAAAGATCTTTGCCTGTATGGAGGAAATCAATGGCATACTGGCTCAGGCGCCGGTTGCGGTCGGGGATGTGCTGCTGGAGAATGTAGCGGGTACAGGAGTGCCGGTTGTGGCGACGAAGGCCGTTTCTGCCAATGGGTGTGAGGTGACAGTGTGAAGAACGTCTGATCCAGAAAAAGCAGTCCGATTTATTTGAGGAAATAAATCGGGCTGTTTTTTCTGTAGATTGTACGGATGTGTTGCATTAATTCTTTAACATAACATTTTATAAGAAAATGTTGTCTGAAAGTATTCTATATCAATTTTTACATTTTCCAGTTCTATATCCGGCACTGTAACCTGAATCTCCACTGT
>CANTHI010000277.1 GCA_947653505.1 uncultured Eubacterium sp. | reverse complement strand
GAAAGAGGCATTAAGGCAGGAGTATGGCGTAGAAGCAGATTCGCAGGAACAGAAAAACTTACAGATCACTCAGAAAGGAGATCATTATGGGACTCATAAAAGCAGGACTGGGTGCAGCGGGAGGAACACTGGCGGATCAGTGGAAAGAGTTTTTTTACTGCGATGCGATGGACAAAGATGTTTTAGTAACCAGAGGCCGGAAACGTACGGGCTCCCGCTCATCGAATAAAAAAGGCAATGACAATATCATTTCTAATGGAAGCGGGATTGCGGTAGCAGATGGTCAGTGTATGATCATTGTAGAACAGGGCAAAGTGGTAGAAGTGTGTGCAGAGCCTGGAGAATTTCGGTATGACACGTCTACGGAACCAAGTATTTTTACAGGCAGCCTTGGAAAAGGAATCGCAGAGACGTTTCAGACGATTGGCAGGCGTTTTACGTTCGGCGGCGATACCGGTAAGGACCAGCGTGTGTATTATTTTAATACAAAGGAACTGGTGGACAATAAATTCGGGACGCCGAACCCGGTTCCGTTTCGCGTGGTGGATTCTAAAATCGGTCTGGATGTGGATGTATCTGTCCGCTGTTCTGGAGTATATTCGTATAAAATTGCAGACCCGCTGCTGTTTTATACAAATGTCTGCGGGAATGTAGAGGAAGATTACACGCGTGAGGAGCTGGACAGACAGCTGAAAACAGAATTTATCAGCGCCCTGCAGCCTGCGTTTGGCAGACTTTCGCAGCTGGAAATGCGTCCGAATCAGATCGTATCCCATATAGCGGAGCTGGAGCAGGCGATGAACACCGCACTTTCAGAAAAGTGGGGGAAGCTGCGGGGGATTCAGGTCGTCAGCATTGCGCTCGGCTCTGTAACCCTGCCGGAAGAAGACGCCGAAATGATCCGGCAGCTTCAGCGCACGGCAGTACTGCAGAATCCGAATATGGCAGGAGCTACGCTGGCAGGAGCGCAGGCGGATGCCATGAAAGCGGCGGCATCGAATACCGCTGGAGCTATGAATGGTTTTGTAGGCATGGGCATGGCGATGAACGCGGGAGGCGGCATGAATGCGCAGAATCTGTTTGCGATGGGACAGCAGGCGCAGAGCCAGCAGCCGCAGGCGGGTGCATGGAAATGCTCCTGCGGAACGATGGCGACCGGTAACTTTTGTCCGGAATGCGGTTCTGCGAAGCCTGTGAATAACGGCGGATGGACCTGCTCCTGCGGGGCGGTGAACAAAGGGAAATTCTGCCAGAACTGTGGTGCAAAGAAACCGTCTGGCGCTTTGCTGTATCAGTGCGATAAGTGCGGCTGGGTGCCGGATGATCCCGCGCATCCGCCAAAATTCTGTCCGGAATGCGGCGATATTTTCGACGAACATGATCAGAAACAGGAATAAGAGGAACGAAGATGGCAGCAATACAGGAATATAAGTGTCCGTGCTGTGGCGGCGCCATTGCGTTTGACAGTGCACTGCAAAAAATGAAGTGTCCATACTGCGATACTGAGTTTGAGATGGAAACACTGGCGGGCTATGACAGCGAACTGAGAAAGGATCAGCCGGATGATATGAAATGGGAGGAGGCTGCCGGAGGAGAGTGGCAGGATGGTGAGGCAGAAGGATTGCGGACTTATGTCTGCAGATCATGCGGCGGTGAGATCGCATGTGATGAAAATACAGCAGCCACGTCCTGCCCGTTCTGCGGGAATCCGGTCGTCCTGATGGGACAGCTTTCGGGCACGTTAAAGCCGGATTATGTGATTCCGTTCCAGCTGGATGAAAAAGCAGCGAAGCAGGCGCTTAAAAATTTTTATGCCGGGAAACGCCTGCTGCCCAAAGCATTTAAGGACCAGAACCATATTGAGGAAATAAAAGGTATCTATGTTCCATTCTGGCTGTTTGACGCAGATGCGGATGTGGCCATGCGCTATAAGGCAACGAAAATCCGGATGTGGAGCGACAGCAGATACCATTATACACAGACGGATTACTTTAGCGTCAGCAGGAGCGGGAGTATGCAGTTTCAGAGAGTTCCGGTAGATGGTTCCAGGAAGATGCCGGATGATTTTATGGAATCTCTCGAGCCGTTTGATTTTTCAAAAGCTGTAGATTTTCAGACCGCGTATCTGGCGGGATATCTGGCGGACAAATATGATGTGGACAGCAAAGAGAGTATCGGACGTGCCAATGAACGGATCCGGACAAGTGCGCAGGGAGCATTTGATGCGACGGTAAAAGGCTACACAACTGTTTCCAGAGAGGCAGGCAGTATCCGCCTTCAGGATGGAAAAGTAAAATATGCCCTGTTTCCGGTCTGGCTTTTGAGTACGACATGGAACGGACAGAATTATCTGTTTGCCATGAACGGGCAGAATGGGAAGATGACAGGGGATTTGCCGCTGGATAAGGCTGCGTACGTCAGATGGCTGTCCGGACTGACAGGAATCATAGGCGCGGTACTGTATCTCCTATCCTATGTCATCTGGCTGCTATAGGGCTGCTATAGGAGGGAGAGTAAATGCGGAGCAGAAAAAATAAGCTGTATGTCATAATATTGGTGCTGCTATTGTCTGTAGTTTCCATAGAACCGGCCTTTGCGGCAAAAGACAGCATAGCAAGGCTGACCGATCAGGCGGATCTGCTTTCTGACAGGGAAGAAGCAGAGCTTTTGCAGCAGCTGGATGAAATCAGTAACCGCCAGCAGGCAGATGTCGTAGTCGTTACCATACAATCATTAGAAGGAAAATCCCCGATGGAATATGCCGATGATTTTTATGACCAGAAAGGCTACGGCTTTGGGGATGAAAAAGACGGGATTCTGTTTCTTATCAGCATGGAGGAAAGAGACTGGTACATATCGACCAGAGGGTTCGGAATTACAGCAGTTACGGACGCGGGTCTGGAATATATGTCGGAACAGTTTTTGGACGGCTTAACGGAAGGAGAGTATGCGGCGGCATTCACAATATTTGCCGGGCTGTGCGACGACTATCTGACGCAGGCAAAGTCAGGCAGGCCGTACGATGCGGATCATCTTCCAAAGAAGCCGTTTGCGGCTGCCAGAGGGCTGGCTCTTTCCTTTGGCGCGGGATTTCTGATTTCACTGGCGGTAACAGCCATAATGAAAAGCAGGCTAAAATCCGTACACAGCCAGTCAGCGGCAGACAGCTATGTAAAGGAAGGCAGTATGAAGCTGACGAAAGAGACGGATTTATTTTTGTACCGGCATATTGACCGCAGGGAAAGACCAAAGGACCATGAAAGTCCGGAGCATTCCGGTCACTCTGTATCGTCTGGCGGCTCCAGTACGCACATGTCGTCTTCCGGCGCGTCACACGGAGGCGGCGGAGGGAAATTTTAGGCAGAATAAAAATCCACACTTCACATTTCATCCTTTTTTTGGTAAAATAGCCATACAGGCATTTTTGCACTGCAAGGAATCATTCAGCAGGAGCGGAACCGTCCAGACGGTCAGTATCGCAGGCTGCAGAAATGGAGTATGGAATGACACATATAGAAAAAGCGGAGCAGCTGCTTCATCAGCAGTATCATTGCTCACAGGCGTTGTTTGGAGCGTTTGCGGAGGATCTGGGACTGGATCTGAAAACGGCATTTAAAATCAGTACGTGTTTTGGAGCGGGGATGCGACAGGGAGGTGTCTGCGGCTGTATTACAGCGTCACTGATGGTCGTTGGAATGGCGCTGGGCTTTTATGATTCACAGGATCGGGAACTGGAAGTATACGGGAATCAGAAGACAGATGAATTTATAAAGACATTCAGCCAGAAAATGAATGGAGATATCAACTGCAGGGATATTTTAGGCAAGGATGTATCAAAGCCTGCGGATATGGCGGTGATCCGCAGGGAAGGACTGATTTTACAAAAATGTCCGAGAGCGCTGCATGCCGCGATTGGGATTCTGGAGCAGATGCTGGCGGATTATTTAAAGGACATCAGGGAAAGCAGCATAGAGCTGGCAGATATACCGGATAACGAGATGCAGAGCGTGATCAAGAGAATGGGCAGGCTGCGTATGTTTCGCAGGCATGTCAGTGAACTGATCTTTTCATCTTCCAGAGAAGTAGGTTTTATCCAGTTTGATATCCGTAAATTTAAAATCATCAATGATCTGTATGGAGAAAAATTTGGAGATGAGATACTGGATTTTGTCATACGCACGTTAAAAGAAAACTGTCAGGAGCAGCAGTTTTTTGTCAATCTGCGCAGCGATGTATTTATGGTTGTGACGGAGTTTGACAGGGAAGAAGAGCTGGTTACGTTTATCCGCGGCCTGGATGCAAAGCTTAGTTATTATAAAAATATCAGGCTCCAGCTGTCTTATGGCGTGTATGTCGTGGAAGACAAAGAAATGGAGCTGCGTCAGATGGAAGACCGTGCTGCAATGGCAAGAAAGGCGGTCAAGAAAAATATTCTGACCAACATTACGTTTTACAAGGAGCAGTATAAGGAATCTTTGTATAACCGCAAGTTTATCGAAGAAAATATGCAGACGGCGATTACGGAGCGTCAGTTTATGATGTATCTGCAGCCAAAATACAGCATCGTTAAAAATGAAATTATCGGCGCGGAAGCGCTGGTGCGTTGGAAAAATCCGGAGCGTGGTATGATTTATCCGGATCAGTTTATTCCGATTATCGAAGAAAACGGTTTTATAAAAAAAGTCGATTATTATATCTGGGAAGAAGCCTGCAGATTTTTGAGAAAATGTGAAGACGCCGGATTTTCATCCTGCCCGGTGTCGGTAAATGTATCCCGTATTCATCTGCTGGATGATGAGTGTATCGACGTGCTGGATGGCCTGATCGATAAATATAAAATTCCAAAAGGAGTGCTCGAGCTGGAGATT
This sequence comes from uncultured Eubacterium sp., assembly GCA_947653505.1. The sequence goes on along the minus strand of CANTHI010000277.1, from coordinate 595 downwards.
ACAGAATCCGCGGATACGCAGCAGATCAGCATGAAAGTGCTGCAGTTAAAGGAAGACGGATTTACTTTGCTGATGGATGATTTTGGAAGTGGGTATTCGTCGCTGAACATTCTTCTGGAAACGCCGTTTGATGTCATTAAGCTGGATCGTAAGTTTATGGAAAACATGATGGTATCCGGCAAAGGACGGCTGATTCTGGAGCAGGTAGCCGGTATGGTCAATAAGCTGGAGCTGGGGCTTTTAGCGGAAGGCGTGGAGACAAAGGAGCAGATTGAGCTGTTAAAAAGTATTGGCTGCGATCAGGTGCAGGGGTATTTTTACGCAAAGCCCATGCCACAGGAGGAGTTTTTTGAACTGCTAAAAAAACAGAATATAAGGAAATAGGCTGCTGCCTGCTATATTTTACAAATAGTCGCAGACAGGAGCATTTTACAACATAAAACCCATACAGACACTTATGGGTGCGAATTTAAGCGGAAAATACAACGACGCAAGGAGAGGGAATCTGCCCGTCCGGTACCAAAGAGTAGAAGCAGAATACTTAGAGCTTCTTACATTCTGGAAACCGGAATAATGAAACAGGGCCGGTTCCCTC
>CANTHI010000276.1 GCA_947653505.1 uncultured Eubacterium sp. | reverse complement strand
CTTTAGCTGCTGGCGGCAGCCAGAGCGAAGTAGGTGGCGCGCCCGTCCGGTACCAAAGAGTAGATGCAGAATACTTAGAGATTCTTACATTCTGGAAACCGGAACAATGAAACAGGGCCGCTTCCCTCATCCGGCGTCCGGAAAGCCGATATGTACTGTTCTGGTTTATCCAGGTTAGGGCTTTCTGCATTCTGGAGCGGTCACAGCAGACGGGGCAAATTTTCTCTCCCGGCGTCCGCATAGCCAATACGCAACACTTTTATGTAAATTGTTGCATTTTCTCTCAAGTTCGCACCTATGGGACCAGTTCCCACATCCGGCGTCCGCATAGCCAATACGCAGCAAATTATATATCCCCTCCTCCCTGTAAATCAGAAAAAACATCCTTCATGGCACAAGATAGTTTCCATTGGGAAAAAGTAGTGGTAAAATTAATAAATCCCAGAATTTTACTATCAAAATCAATGAAGGAAAGGAACCAGCATGTCTCTAAAAAAAATTGCACAGATGACAGGTACATCTGCAGCAACTGTATCCAGAGTGTTAAATCATCCGGATTACCAGTGTCAGGATAAAAACCTGACAGAGCGTATCCGTCAGGCGGCAAGAGAGCTGAATTATGTACCGGATCAGAATGCCAGACAGTTAAAAATGGGCAGCCGTGGGAAAGCGGCGAAAGAAAAGCCTTACAGAATCGATATTCTTCTGGCAAGATTTCATTCCTTTTCGGAGGATCCTTTTTTCGCAGAAATGTACCGCTGTGTCGAGACGGAATGTCATAAATTAAACTGCATTCCAGGGAAGATTCTGCATATTCCGGATATTTCAGCATTAGGCAGTGAAAGCTGCCTGCGGGCAGATGGTATGCTTGTACTTGGAAAATGTCCGCAGAGTGTAGCGGAGCTGATCCTGCGTAAATACCGCGGAGTTGCTGCCATAGACCGCAACCCGATGGATTACCGCATGGATGAAATCACATGTAATGGCGCGCAGGCCGCTATGATAGCCGTAGAATATCTGATGGAACTTGGGCATACGGCAATTGCCTATGTTGGAGACTGCACGATGGAAGCCAGATACAGTGGTTATTATGAGTGCCTGCTTAATCATAAAATTTCTATGATTTACGAATATATCGTACCGACAAACCAGACAAGGGAAGAAGGTTATCAGGCGTTTCACCGTCTGGAAGCATTGCACCGGCCTCCGTCTGCTGTTTTCTGTGCCAACGACGTCACAGCGCTTGGATTTTTGCAGGCAATGAAAGATGCAAACGGAAGGCGCAGGAAACAGGTGTATCGTCCCGCAGTTATTTCCATTGATGATATCGAAGAAGCTGCAGTATTCTCTCCGATGCTGACGACAATTCAGATTCCCAAAGCAGATATGGCACATCTTGCAGTACTGACCCTGAAAGACCGGCTGCAGGGAGGGCATCAGGCATGTGTGCGTATGGAACTGCCATGCCATCTGATGGTGCGGGAGTCTGCGGGGATGTATCTGCCATAGACAGGCAACCGCTTCAGATAATGTGTTGCTGTCCCATAGGTGCGAACTTGAGAGAAAGTTGCATATTGGCTATGCGGACGCCGGATGGGAGGCGTTAGCCTGTCTGCCTGTACGGTATCACAGACTGGATGCAGAATACTTAGGCACTTAAAAACATTTTCTTGCGCAAAATGGCAAAATTTTTTTATATTCCCAGATGCCGGATGCAGATAGCTGCCTGACCTTTCCAGGCTTTACGTACACTGTTTCATTCACACAGTCTGTCTTAAAAGCATGAGAAATGGCAGGCCGCACAAACATACAAATTGATCCAGGTTTGCCGGACATTCAAAAACAGTCGTTAACAGTTATATGTAACGCATTAGAAAAGCAATGTCTGGAAAGCCCCTCAGATTTTCCGTTTGCAAAAACTACCAATCAATGCTATGATGGACAGAAAGCCCGCAAAACAGTGTTTTTTGCATGGGCACAAAAATGAAACATAACAGGAGGAACCCGGATGTCAATCGAAAGAGTAAAAACATATTTTAAAAAGTATGGTATGGAAGATAAAATTATGGAATTTGACGTATCCAGTGCGACGGTGGAGCTGGCTGCCGCTGCGCTGCATTGTGAGCCGCGCAGGATTGCCAAGACGCTTTCTTTTCTGGTGGATGGACAGGCAGTGCTGATCGTGACGGCTGGAGACAGGAAAGTTGATAATCCCAGATACAAGGCTCAGTTTGGGACAAAAGCAAAGATGCTATCACCCGAAGAAGCAGAGACACTCGTCGGACATGCAGTGGGAGGCGTCTGTCCGTTTGCGGTCAATGAGGGTGTGAAAGTGTATCTGGACGAGTCACTCAGGCGTTTTCCCACAGTATTTCCAGCCTGTGGCAGCTCCAATAGCGCGATAGAACTTACGATTGCGCAGCTGGAGGAGTATTCCGGATATACAGGATGGGTGGATGTGTGCAAGGAGAGCCAGAAACAGGGATAATGGAAAAAATATTTGGAATACTATTGAGAAAGGAATTTCCCTGCATGTTGCAGAGTAGGAAAAGCGGGGGTTAACTGGAATGACATTTTTTACGGTGTTTTTTCAAATGCTGGCGCTGCTTATTATGATCGGTGCCGGATATTTTGTGACGAAAAAAGGAATGCTGGACGAGCATACGAATAATCAGATGTCAGATATGATTGTGCATATCTTTAATCCGCTGCTTGTGCTGGCAAGCGCTGCCGGATCGGTCGGACAGATTTCCACAGATACCATGCTGCTGGCGGGCGGTATTGCGGTGGGGATGTTTCTGGCGTTTATTCTGGCGGGGATGGTTCTGGCTCCGCTTTTTGAAAAGGACAGGCGGCAGCAAAAGATATTTCAGCTGATGTTTGTGTTTTCCAATGTCGGTTTTATCGGTATTCCGGTAATTTCCAGCATATTTGGAGCGGAATACGTTGTTTATGTGACAGAGTTTATGCTTGTGTATACGCTTGTATTTTATACGTATGGGATTGCGCTGATGGACGGAAAGCTGACGGCGTCCTCCATACGGGCGATGGTGAATCCGGGGACGGTAGCCGGGATTCTTGCGATGGTCATTATTATTTTTGAGATACAGCTTCCGGAATTTTTAAAAACAGCGGTAACTTATCTGGGAAATGTGACGTCGCCGATGGCGCTTGTGGCGGTAGGATTTGCGCTGGCGCAGTCTGACCTTGGACAGATCTTTGGCAGACCGAGGCTGTATGTGTTTTCCATCGTCAAGCTGCTTGTGCTTCCGCTGATGCTGCTGCCATTGCTGCGGCTGGCAGTTGGGGAATCTGATCTGACTGCAGTCTGTATGGTTATGTTTGGTATGCCGGTAGGAAATATGCCGCTGATTCTCGGCAATCAGAAAGGGCTGGATGTGACAGCCTGCAGCGCGGCGATTATCCTGTCTACAGTGCTGTGTGTGCTGACAGTGCCGCTGCTAATGATTTTTGCACAATAAAGGTTTCTTTTTCCGGCAGGATATGTTAGAATACTGTTACCAGATTATTCGGATTCTGGTAAGAATAGAGTTTTACAGGAATTTTGGGAGGTAAGAAGACATGAATCGTAAAATGAAAAACAGGGTAACAGCAGTTTTATTAACAGCGGCAGTCGGCATGGGGCCTTTTTTGCAGGTGGCGGGCACAGCGCCGGCTTCTGGTGACGGGACAGGGGCTGTTATGACGGTGCAGGCAGCGGCGAAGCCGTCAGCATCCAGCCTTGCTGCTGCGATAAAAAAAGCTTATGGGGACAATTACTGGCCGGATTATAAGCTGGATAAAAATGAGATAAAAGACAAATACGGGGTAGCGTCCTCTTTGTATTCATCTGCATACGCGGAAGTTCCGATGATCAGTGCCCATGTGGACGAGCTTGTTATTTTTAAGGCGAAAAATGCTTCTTCCAAAAAGAAGATTTTAAGTGCTGTAAAAAAATATCAGAAGAAATTAAAGGAAAATACGATGCAGTATCCGATGAATCTTTTGAAAATACAGGGGTCAAAAGTATATTCGAACGGAAACTACGTATGCTTTTTTATGCTGGGTGGCAGCATTGACAAGAGCCTGGAAGAAAGCGGCAGCGAAGAGGAGATGATCAAAGCTTATCAGAAGCTGAATCAGAAAGCTGTGAATACGGTAAAAAAGAAACTGAAATAGTGTGAAGCAGTAAGAAAAGTATGAATCCGTAACCGTTCAGATGATTGCAAATATGATCAAAGCAGATATAAAATCAGAAAGGCAGTATGATAAATTTCGCTGGACAGAATAAGAAAGAGCAGGAAAAAAGAAAACGATATCAGAAAAAATCAGATTGTACGGGCAGAATCCGGTTCCTATGTTTTATAGGAGCCGTGATTTTGTTATTATCAGGATGCAGTCTGTATATGCGGCTGACACCAGACCGGACTTTTTCGTCACAGGAGCGCCGGCTTCTTGCGAAAAGGCCAAAGCTTACGAAAAAAGCGGTGATGAGCGGAAAATTTCAGCAAAAGTATGAGACGTATCTGGGAGAGCAGTTTCCGGGACGGACGCATCTGGTTACGATGCGGACTGCGGTGATGCGTCTGCTTGGGGAGAGGGAAGCGAACGGTGTTTATTTTGGGAAAGATGATTATCTGCTGGAACGTTACCAGACGCAGGATTTTGACTGGAAACAGGTGCGGAAAAATATAAAATCCACGGCTTCTTTTTTAAAGGAGTATCCAAATGCCAGGGTAATGTTTGTACCGGTAAAAAGCAGTGCATTATCCGGGAAGATGCCGGTGTTTGCACAGACTGCGGGAGAAGAGTGTTTTTTTGGTATGGCAGATCAGTATATTTCGAAAAAACAGCAGATTTTAGTGACGGATGTATTAAAAGCACATGATTCAGAGTATATTTATTACCGGACGGATCATCACTGGACGACGCTGGGCGCTTATTATGCATATGAAGCATGGGCGGAGCATATGGGATTTTCACCGATACCCAAAGACCAGTTTCGGGTTACACCGGTAACGGATACATTTCTTGGAACAACTTTTGCAAAAGTACGTACGGGAGGACGTCCGGACACGATCGCACTGTATGAGCGTATGGACGGGCCGGCGTATACAATTGATTATAATATGGGAGAGTTTCAGTCAGACAGCTTTTATGATCTGTCCATGCTGGAAGGAGAGGATCCGTACAGCGTGTTTTTTGGCGGAAATCAGGCGCTGGCAGATATCAGAAACCAGGAAAAGGAAGATGGCAGAACACTGCTGCTGATCAAAGATTCGTTTGGCAACTGCTTTGCGCCTTTTGCGGCAGAGCATTATGCGCGCACGATTGTTGTAGATCTGCGCTATGTGAATATCCCGGTCAGCAGTCTGCTGCGGGTGTATCCGGCAGATGATATTTTAATATTATATAACAGTGTGCAGTTTATGGAGAGCGGGGATGTCAGTAAGCTAAAATAGAATCAAAGC
>CANTHI010000275.1 GCA_947653505.1 uncultured Eubacterium sp. | reverse complement strand
CTTTAGCTGCTGGCGGAGCCAGAAGCGAAGTAGGTGTCGCGCCCGTCCGGTACCAAAGACTGGAAGCAGAATACTTAGGGCTTCTTGCATTCTGGAGCGGACACAGCAGACGGGGCAAATTTTCTCTCCCAGCGTCCGCATAGCCAAAACATAACACTTTTATGTAAATTGTTGTATTTTCTCTTAAGTTTGCCCCTGGCTGCATTATTTTCGTGACTTTACCCACCGCATATGCTATAATCAGATATCACAGACACGCAGACAGGAGGAGGTCAATATGAAAACAGACATTCAAATCGCACAGGACGCGCAAATGCTTCACATCAAAGATATTGCCGCAAAATACGGTATTGAAGAAGACGATCTGGAATTGTATGGAAAATACAAAGCAAAGCTATCCGATGAGCTCATCGAAAAGACCGAAGCAAACAAAGACGGAAAACTCATCCTCGTAACTGCCATTAATCCGACTCCGGCCGGGGAGGGCAAGACCACGACAAGTATCGGACTGAGTCAGGCTTTTGGAAAGCTTGGCAAAAACTGCCTGCTGGCTCTGCGGGAGCCGTCGCTGGGACCATGCTTTGGCATTAAGGGCGGCGCAGCCGGGGGCGGATATGCGCAGGTGGTGCCAATGGAAGATCTGAATCTGCATTTTACCGGGGATTTTCATGCCATTACGGCTGCCAACAATCTTCTGGCTGCCCTGCTTGACAACCATATCCAGCAGGGAAATGCGTTACATATAGATACCAGGCAGATTGTCTGGAAGCGTTGTATGGATATGAACGACCGTGCCCTGCGCAATATAGTCGTAGGACTTGGCACAAAATCTGACGGTTTCGTAAGGGAAGACCATTTTGTGATTACTGTCGCTACAGAAATTATGGCTATTTTATGCCTTTCTTCTGATATGGCAGATCTGAAAAAGCGTCTGGGAGATATTATCGTAGCTTATAATTACGACGGGGAACCGGTAACTGCAAAGCAGCTGCAGGCAGTCGGTGCGATGGCAGCCCTGTTAAAAGACGCTTTAAAGCCAAACCTGATCCAGACGCTGGAGCATACCGGCGCGATTGTACATGGTGGCCCGTTTGCTAATATTGCCCACGGCTGCAATTCCATACGCGCCACAAAAACGGCATTGAAAATCGCTGATTATGTAATTACGGAAGCTGGTTTCGGAGCAGATCTTGGTGCGGAAAAATTCTTTGATATCAAATGCCGCAAAGCCGGTCTGACGCCTGACGCTGTTGTGCTCGTTGCTACGGTACGCGCACTCAAATACAACGGCGGCGTCCCGAAAAACGAGCTCGCTGCTGAAAATCTGGAAGCTGTAAAAAAAGGAATCTGCAATCTGGAAAAGCATATCGAAAATCTGCAGAAATACCATGTGCCGATCGTCGTCACATTAAACGCTTTTCTGAGCGATACGCCTGCCGAGTACGAATATATCCGCAGCTTTTGTGAAGAAAAGGGCTGTGCGTTTGCACTGTCCAGAGTATGGGAGCAGGGTGGCGAAGGCGGGATCGCACTCGCGGAAAAAGTGCTGGAAACTCTGGAGCAGAAACCATCTGCGTTTCAGCCGCTTTATCCGGATGAAATGCCTCTGAAGCAAAAAATTCACACGGTTGCGACCCAGATCTATGGCGCCGCGGACGTTGCCTATACGCCAGCTGCGGAAAAAACACTGGCAAAGCTCACAGAACTTGGATTTGGAACCCTTCCAGTCTGCATTGCCAAGACGCAGTATTCGTTATCAGACGACCAGCACAAACTGGGACGGCCTTCAGGATTCACCATCACGGTACGGGATGTCTATGTAAGTGCAGGCGCAGGATTTGTCGTAGTTCTCACCGGAGCTATTATGACCATGCCGGGATTATCAAAGACACCTGCCGCTTATGGCATTGACGTAGACGAAAGCGGAAAAATTACAGGACTGTTTTAGCATCAGGAATGCGGCACTTTCTGTCCGCACGAAAAAACAGACCCGGCCGGGATACACACGGTATCCCGGCCGGGTCTGTTTTTTCGTGATTTGATCATATCCTTACTGTCTGTTTTCCTTACTTACATAAGAATACGCATTTGAAATCTTTGCATTTTCCGCGGTCAGTTCCACCGGTTCGCGGTAATAAGCAATCACAGGCGTTCCAGTCGGCAGAATCTGGAATAATTTTTCCGCTTTATCTTCTGGCATATTGACACAGCCATGCGAACCGGACGATTTATAAATCTCTTTTCCAAATTCGTTTCTCCAGCTTGCATCATGAAATCCTACGTTATAAGCAAATACCATAAAATACTTCACATCCGAAGCATAGTTTTCCCCTACCAGCGTAGCGTCCCGTTCTTTATATACGATTTTGTATACTCCGTCCGGAGAGCCGCTATTCCGGTTCACATTACCAGTGACCACGTCTGTTTCCAGCTTTAGCTTCCCTTTTTCATAAAAATACATATGCTGGTTGGTATAATCTACTTCCACATAAGTATCCCCGATATCGTATGTTTCACTCTTTACCTCTGCCGTCTGATTAAAGACCGGCTCACGCTCTATCGTTTTCCCAGACCGGATTTCGGACAGGAGCTGGTTTTTCTCCTTTTCCTTATCAATGACCCATCCGTAGTCTCCGCCACCGATCTTTACCTTGTCACCCAAAGACGTCTTAAATACACGCACATCTCCGTACGTATTGTATTTGCTGGCCAGATACTGCACATAGCTTGTCACCCTGGATTCGTCCAGCGTAACGGAATAATCCGCGGCAATCGTAATCCAGTCTTTCATACGGGTGGAATCCAGCACTTCCCCTTCTTCACCCACATCATATTTTATCGTAGTATGCAGATAAGAATTGATGTTTTTCAACGCTTTTTTCAGCTTTTTATTATTGGATTTTATTTTTGGCTCCTCATAGACGTCATCGGTAAGCACGAGCTTTTCTTCTCCCAGATCCACAGCTTCCCGCGCCAGCTTCTGGACATCCGCAAGCCGGATCTGATTTCCGGCCTCAGCTTTTACGAGCTCATAACCGGTTTCTGTTTCCCTCAGATAAGCATCCTTTGGCTTTTGAATATAATCTGAATGAAAACACGGCAGCTGCGCTACCATCCTGTCCAGCTTCTGCGTATTAAAAGCAGCAGATACCTCCAGATCCACTTCCTTTTTGCCTTTCCGGCCGGATATCCACTGATATTCATCCTGTTCCTGCAAAATATCATGGATTTCCGTTCCCGGCACATACGTATAATCGATATCTGGTCCGATAATCTGATACTTGTCCCCGTCGCGTGTCTCAATGCTGAAAATATAATCCGCGACCTCCTGTGCGACTTTATCCTCCGCTTCCTCTACTGTCATTTTACCGACCGGAACTCCATTTAATACAGTGCCCGGGAAAAAATGCTCCGCATAATAAGATGCCGTGCACAAATAACAGACCAGGAGTGCGATCAGCAAAAAACCGAAAAGGATGCTCAAAATAATTAGTGCAGACTTTGCTGCCGACTTCTGCTTTCTCATTTTTCATACCTTCTTTCCTGAGCTTCTTTCTTTGCGCCAGCTTCCTGACAGTCCGGACGCTGCGCAGTATTACCGAAAGCCCGATTGTTGTACTCTATTTTAACAGAATATCAGCCTTTTGGCTACCTTCGTTTTACAGTAATATTCTGCCTATAAATAAAATGCGTGTATAGGCTTCCAAAAACAAGGTATTCCGACAAATTTTTCATTTTCCGTGGACGCCATCCGCTTTACAGTTTTTATTCCGCTGCATCTGCCACTTCCGGCTTTTTCGTATGACCATCATCCAGATCTTTTAAAAGCTCCAGCTTTCCATGTTTCCGCAGCCCTTTTACTACCAGCCGCCGGATCATATCATAAATAACCGCAAAAACTGGCACCCCGACCAGAATACCTGTAAAACCGAAAAATCCCTGAAACAGCGTAATCGAAAACAGCACCCAGAATCCGGTCAGTCCCACACTGTCCGCCAGCAGCGCCGGCCCCAGAATATTTCCATCAAACTGCTGCAGTATAATAATAAATACAATAAAAATAATACAGTTTACCGGACCTGAAATCAGCACCAGCAGCGCAGACGGAACCGCCCCGATATACGGTCCGAAATAAGGAATCACATTCGTCACTCCGACAATCACACTGATCAGCACCGCATTCGGAAATCCCATCGTAAACGTCATAATAATACAGAAAACATAACAGATCAGTCCTACAATCGCACTGTCCAGTATCTTCCCACCAAAAAATCCTACAAATGTCTTGTCAATAAAGCGCAGTTCCCTCATCACCGCATCTGCATGCCCGCTTTTCAGCGCCGCATACAATACAGCAACGCCCTGTTTTGCGAACGTCTTGCGGCCAAGCAGCAGATAAATACAGATAATAATTCCGATCAGCAGATTATAAAGCACTCCGACTACCGAACCAACCGTATCCGCAAAGCCTCCCATCATCCCCTGCATCGTAGGCAGAAGTTCCGATTTTGCCCATTCCTGCAGCTTGTCCTCCAGACTGACGATGGCTGTATTCGCATAGCTTTGCAGCACTTCATTCCCATCCAGCATCCCGGTCAGCCATTTCGCAAACCCGTCCATTTTCTGGGGCACCGCATTGACCAGAAGCATCGTACTGCTGACCATCTCCGGAATCACCATGCTAAGCAGCAGATAAATTACAAAAAATGTCAGCAACAGCACAAGCAGTACGGTAAGCCCGTTCGCACGCTTTTTATGCTTTTCCGGCAGCACTGCCCGGATCCTCTGTTCCAAAAAATTACAAGGCGTTTTCAGCAGATACGCCATAACACAGCCATAAATCACAGGCTTTAGCACCCGGATCAGCCACAAAAAAGAGCTCCGGATCTGCCCGATTTCCCTGATTGCAAAAAAAAGCAGTATTGCTAATGCCAGTGAGACAAATCCTGTCAGTGACTGATAAAATATTTTTTTCCAATCTTCTTTCTTCATCCTTAATTTCTAACCTCCTGAGTTTTTCCATTTTCTGGATGTTATCATTTTAACATAAAACTATGATTTTACCAACAACAAATAATTTTATCAGCTCTGCGGACTGCCTGTGCTGCTGCATCTACGGGAACTGTGCGGATCATGTGTTTCATTTTTTTGGTGGGGATCTGCCCCATAGGCGCGAACTTAAGTGGAAATGCAACAATTTACATAAAAGTGTTATGTTTTGGCTATGCGGACGCTGGGAGAGAAAATTTGCCCCGTCTGCTGTGTCCGCTCCAGAATGCAAGAAGCCCTAAGTATTCTGCATCCAGTCTTTGGTACCGGACGGGCGCGACACCTACTTCGCTTCTGGCGTACCGCCAGCAGCTAAAGGTGCCGCTTCGGCTTCGCCGCCTGTGTATAGAGCAGAATACTAAGGGCTTCCAGCATTCTTCCGAAGCCACAGCAGACGGGGCAAATTTCCTCTCCCAGCTGGTTTT
>CANTHI010000274.1 GCA_947653505.1 uncultured Eubacterium sp. | reverse complement strand
CAATGAAACAGGGCCGGTTCCCTCATCCAGCGTCCGGATAGCCAAAATGTAACATTATTATGCAAATTGTTGCATTTTCCAATCCAGTAACTCCCGATATTAATGATTTCATGATATACTTAATTTCTCAATCAGACAACTATGTGGCTTATCCGGATGGTGCCTGTCGTAATTTATCCCCACAAGAAGAATCTCCCCTGTATATCCTTCCAGTACCTGCATATATTGTCTGTCCATCTGCTGCATCGCTTTGCCTGCAGACCTGCCATATTTCAGTTCTACCACCAGCGCAGACCTGCCTGTATGGGGTAATGGCAGAAACAGAATGTCTGCAAAACCTTTTCCAGAAGGAAATTCTCTGATCAGTCTGTAATCTTTCCTTGCGCTGTAATAAGCAAGACCAATTGCACATGCCAGAGAGTTTTCGTCATTATAAGTCAGCACCGGTGCTACCTCCATATGCGCCCGGTCCAGCCCTTCGGCAACCCCGTCTGCATCGCCGTTTCGTGTGTCCTGCAGCAGTTGTCCGGACGCTCTCAGTATACGTATCACCTCTGGCCAGCCGCTGACACTCATGGCATTTTCAAATTCTTCTGTTATTTCCTTATTTGGAATAAATAATTCCCATCCATTCACCCCATATCTTTTCCGTTACCGGTAATCCCGTATTGGCCCCGGCGTGCCGGCCTCTATCAGATTTCCATCCGGGTCATACAGCCGTATTACTTTCTTCCCACACGCATCTTCCATCAGCCTGTTTACATAACGGACTGGTTCATGATAATGCTCCAGCTTCTTTGCAAAAGCTTCCAGATCGGACTCTTCAAAATACAATTCCGTAGCATGATTTTGAGGATGTACTTCTTTTTCCAAAAGCTTCTCCCAGACTGCCCGGTCCTGAATCACCAGCCCTTCGGTCATGATAATATTGCCATCCTGTATCAGAATCTCCTGCAGCCCAAACAGTTCCTTGTAAAAAGCTGCTGACCTGTGTATATCTTTTGCTGTAATCAGCACATTTTTCAGTCTCATAATCCGGCTCCTCCTTCCATCCTGCTGCATGCAGTATCCATTCTGCCTATTGTCCTGCTGCATACGGCATCCACTCTGCTGTACATCTTTTTTCTCATCCCGCACAACAGCGTACGTTTTAAAATGGCCGGACAGTCTTTTCGGACTGTCCGGCCATTCCCGATCTGGTGTTCTGCTGATACAGGCAGCTTTCTACATCAGTTTGCGGAATAATTCCTTTAAATCTTCTACCGAAGTCTCTCTCGGATTTCCCGGACAGCACGCATCCGCATATGCAGATTCTGCCAGAAAGTCCAGATCTTCTTCCTTTAACGCTTCCAGCTTTGCAGGAATCCCCACGTCTGAGGACAGCTGGCGTACCGCGTCGATCGCTGCCTTCCGGTATGCTGCCTGATCCATTCCTGTCGTGTCCACACCCATAGCCTGTGCAATGTCTTTAAATTTCTCTCCTGTAGCTTCCTGATTGTATTCCATAACAATCGGAAGCATCATCGCACATGCAACGCCGTGCGGCGTATCATAGACAGCCCCAAGCGTATGCGCCATAGAATGTGCGATGCCAAGCCCGACATTTGAAAACGCCATACCGGTCACATACTGGCCCAGCGCCATGCCTTCGCGTCCTTCTTCCTCATTGTTTACCGCTGCGCGCAGGCTCTTTGCGATCAGACGGACCGCCTCCAGATTCAGACAGTCCGCCAGCTCCCATGCCGCCTTTGTCGTATAGCCTTCGATGGCGTGCGTCAGTGCGTCCATGCCGGTAGCAGCTGTAAGCCCCTTTGGCATCGTGGCCATCATATCCGGATCAATAATCGCGACGTCCGGAATGTCGTTCGTGTCCACACAGACAAACTTACGCTTTTTCTCCACATCCGTTATAACATAATTAATCGTTGCTTCTGCGGCTGTGCCTGCCGTAGTCGGTACCGCGATCGTAAACACCGTATCATTTCTGGTCGGAGCCACGCCTTCCAGGGAACGCACGTCAGCAAACTCCGGATTGTTGATAATAATTCCGATTGCCTTGCCGGTGTCCATCGAAGAACCGCCGCCGACGGTAATCATATAGTCCGCTCCGGATTTTTTATAAGCTTCCACACCAGACTGTACATTTTCAATCGTCGGATTTGGTTTGATGTCTGAATATACTTCATATGCCAGCCCGTTACGGTCCAGCAGATCCGTTACCTTTTTTGTAACACCATATTTTACCAGATCCGGATCGGATGCGATAAATGCCCTGTTCAGCCCTTTTTCTTTAACGATTCCTGGAATCTCCTGTATTGCGCCTTTTCCGTGATAAGATATTCCATTCAGTACAAAACGATTGACCATAGCCAGTTTCCTCCTTTTCTGCTTCCTGTGCATGTCCTTTTATTTCAATTATAATCTTATCCTGTCATAATGTCTACCGGAACATGAAAAATGAATCATATTTTCACGGAATGCGCAGTTTATGCCCAGTGGGGCAGACCCTGCGCATTCCTGGCCCGTGAAAAGTAACCTGTCTCATTCAGAAAGCGAATGCCACGCTTCCCGTATGGCATCCAGCTGCGACTGAAACCGTTCCTGCTGCAGCATGGCTACCACCTCTTTTGTCGTATAATTATAAAACCGGCTTCCCGTCCGGTCACATAGAACAAATGCCGCAAAAATACAGACGGCCAGCAGCAGCCGTACCTTAAAGAAGGACGCTGTTCCTGTCTGCGGTTCTTCTTCATATTCCTCCGGCTGTGCATGATTGAACGACCGCCGCACTTCCTCAACATACCGTTTTCTCTCCTGTGCATAATCATTTCCAAGCATATCAGGCTCCCCAGACGCTGCGTTATTTATTCTATTTTATGCAGACAGGTTCCTGCTATTCCTGTCATCATTCATCCTGTAAAAAAACATATCCAAAATGGCACTGTCCGCTGCTGATTACTTCCTTCACATTATTGCCAGTTTCCCGAAACCACAGCATGGAAGCCCGTATCTGGTCTTCCTCTTTTAAATCGGTCAGACGGAACCACATTTTCGCAGTTTCACCAGCTCCAAACTCCGGCGGGATTACGCGGGCATCTCCCGGACAGGGCATTTCCTTACGATCCGATACAATCTCCTGAATGGTAGCCGCGTATTTTACATCATTGATCCCCTCCCCTATCGCAAAGAGCATTTTTACCGTCCTGCCCGAACGGATCGCGTTATTATAATACTCCACTTTTTTCCTTGCCATACCAGACGACAGACTCATCGTGCTGAACCATGTTTCTCCATACTGTTCAATACTTCTCATATAAGCAGCCATTGTTTCAAATCCATCCATCGGATTTCCAGCCACATCCGAAGCTGTTCCAAGCTTCATAAACACATAATCATTGATTGGAGCCGTCTCCTCTGCTTTTTTTTGGCTTTTTTCTGACACTGCGTATAAAAATCTTGCAGAACCGATTTCCGCCGCATTTTTCATCAGCTCCACATTCAGCCATAGTGCAAGGGAATAAAAACTTTTTCCGGTAAACGGCCATTTGCAGTATTCTGATGACCGCAGATCCTCTGCACGCATCTGACTGACCCGATACACCCATACGTCATGCAGCTTTACAAGCTCACCGACCGCCCGCCTGGCACTTCCCGGCCAGACAATATCCTCTTTTTTCAGATCTGCAGTTTTATTTTCTGCAGTTTTATCACCAAAAGAAGCGGCCATTGCTTTTTTCCACCAATACATCATATGCCACAAAATCCATGCAATGCTGGATGGACCCATCCCATATTCCTCGCTATCCGGCCAGTCCGGCACCCATTTTTCACCTTTTTTTCGTATCTGCAGCCCTTTCTCTGTCTTACACCAGAAAGCTTCCTGCTCTGTAAGGCCGTCTACATGATATAAAAATAACTGCCAGCTGATATCCAGCTGGAATAAAATATCTTCCATTGCTACATTCCTTTCTGCTGATTTTTTAAAACTGTATGGAAATGTATCGAAATAACCTATGTCTTCCGAAAAAAATCCTGCGCAACCTGCATAAGTTATTTCTGCACAGTTCCTTACGGTCTGAAATGCTCTTTATCTGTCACCGTATAAAGATCCTTTCCCATCTTTTTTTCAAAGTATCTTTTCAGCTCTATATTCTGATCCCATTTTTTCTGCGGATAGCTGCCATAACGTCTTTTTACATCAGCCATCCTTTCTTCTATTTCCAGTACACCTTCCGCACCGGCAATGGAGTCACACAGCTGGATTAATCTGTCGTATTCGTCCATCGTTATTTTTTTTAAGGCGTCCTGAATCAGGTCCAGTTCCTCCTTCGTCGTGTCAAATCTGCCTATGTATCCATCGATCGTACCACATTGAAAAGAATGTGTCAGACATACTCTGGCAGCCTCGTCATACCCCAGAGACAGCAGATACCGGTATCCATCAGACACATGTCCAAGATGGCGCACACCGGCCCTGCGGCCGATATCATGCAACAGACCTAAGATATATGCTTTATCCGCATCCAGATCCCCACATTCCCGCGCAATCTTTTCGGCGCAGTGAGCCGCGACACGGCTGTGATTGCCCCATGCTCCGGGATTGTGCTGTTCTGCTTCTTGTAACAGCTTTTCAGCCTCTTCTCTTGTCGGAAGCATACAAAATCCTCCTTAGTATTCCATATCCACTTCTGCAAATAACTGATCGAATGTAATTTTTAAACCAGGGAAGTGAACTATTTTTAATGCTTCCCTGTTTTGTTCTGTAATGGTTTCCCATAGATAATATTGCGGCTGCCCGTTTTCATCATAATCCAGACTATAAATTTCTACTTTTTTCTTTTGCCAGTCAACGATCCAGTATTCATCAATTTCCTGTTGTCTGTATAATTCTTTCTTTTCCCCACGGTCATATTTCTCAGTTGACGGTGAAAGCACTTCCATTACAAAACGCGGAATATCCAAAAATACATTGCCTTTTCTTACTTTGGTGCGGCAGTTAATCGATGCATCCGGAATCACCGTTTGTTCATCGCCTTCTTTTGTATGCCATCTGTATTGCACATTATCTGAAAATACATAACAGGTACTATTTAGTAACTGCGCCCGTACCGCAGCAACAAAATTTACGATAACGGCTGAATGTTCAGGTCTTGCTCCTGCCATGTCTAATATTTGTAAATCCATTTTATCACCCTTTTTTATCGTATATTTCATACATTTCTAATACATAACCGGCAAATCCGGATTTATAGTTTTATTTTTCCTTTACGGTATCTGCCAAAGAATATGCCATCATCAACATACTTTCCTGTTTCCGATACCCACATAGGAAATTCTCCTGTTGTTACCGCAGTCTGCCCATTCAGCATACCTGTATGAAAAGATATATGCCTAAATTGTCTCAGGACAAGCTCCATGCGTGTATACCGGCACTTTTCAGGCTTTTCATATAACATTTCGTCTGTAAGCGTATCAAGATAAGCAGATGTCTTTTTTTCCACATTAATCTCTGATTTTCTAGGGAGTTTCTAGCTTTCAGCCCTCCTCA
>CANTHI010000273.1 GCA_947653505.1 uncultured Eubacterium sp. | reverse complement strand
TACATTCTTAGTATATAATATTCTTTTGGGCGACCCAACTACAATGGACTACTGGGAGCATTATTTCAAACATATCTGCCAGAAATACAACAGTATCTACAAAGTGCAGATGCCTAAAGTAACACCGCATGTATGCAGGCATACTTACTGTTCCAATATGGCAAAAAGCGGAATGAATCCAAAGACGCTCCAATACCTGATGGGACATTCTGACATAGGTGTGACATTGAATACATATACGCATATAGGCTATGAAGACGCCGAAGAGGAGTTAAAAAGGGTGTCAAGTCTCTAAAACAGCAGGTTGTATATGGTATAAATGGTTCATGCAGCAGTTTAGGCCTGTCTGAACTGCTGCAAAGCAACAGCTTTTCGTATCTGAACTGTTGAATGGGCAGGCTGTGATACCACAGTATCAGCAAAGAAAAGGAGTTGGAGGTGGCTTTATGTCAGAGAAAAAAAAGGAGGCAGTGGAGCTTTTGCAGAGGATGCCGGAAGATAAAGTAGATTTTGTGATTGAATTTATCAGACAGCTGGAAATCCAGACAGAGGAAAGTAGCGGGTTAACAACGAAAATGCAGGCGTTTCAGAGACTGGAAGCGCTGCGGAAACAGACGGTACCGGATACGGTGCTGGATTATGAGAAAGAACTAGCGGAAGCAAGGGATGAAAAATATGGTTGTTTTGATTGATACCAATGTCCTGATTGATTATCTGGAAACAAGGGAGCCATATTTTGAAGATGCTTACCATGTACTGCTTCTCTGTGCGGAAGAAAAAGTGGAGGGGTATGCAGCGTTCCATTCTATTCCAAATATATTCTATATTATGCGCAAGACACATGATACAGAAAGCAGACGGGAGATGCTGAGCGAGATCTGCAGAATTTTAACTGTGACGGGTGCCAGTCATGAAAAAGTAGTGGATGCTGTTAATCGTGAAGATTTTCCGGATTTTGAAGATTGCCTGCAGGTACAGTGTGCAAAAGAGATAAAGGCAGATTATATTGTTACCAGAAATGTAAGTGATTATGTCTGCAGTGATGTGAAGGCAGTAACGCCAAAAGAATTTGCAGAAAAAACAGGGCAGGGCTAAGAGCGCTAAGCCTTATAAACAGCGGGTTGTACGGCATCAGGGTTTACAACTTATTTTACAACTTTTGCTGGCCGGAATATGCAGACTGCTGCTTGTTTTTGCAAAGAAAGCAGCAGTCCCCGATCATCTGCCGGGCGCTGTAAAAGACTGAAAATACAACAAAAAATCAAGATATAAGGAGATATACAGATCATGACGAAGGTACTATTTATTTGCCACGGCAACATCTGTCGCAGTCCAATGGCCGAATACATCATGAAAGATCTCATCCGGCGTCACCATTTACAAGCAGACTTCGAAATCGCCTCAGCCGCCACCAGCACGGAAGAAATCGGTAATCCGGTCTATCCGCCAGCCAGAGATGAACTGCGCCGGCACGGCATTGCCTGTACCGGACATCATGCCAGGCAGGTGACAAAAGCGGATTATGTTTATTACGATTATCTGATTGTTATGGATCGCATGAATGTCCGGAATCTGCACCGGATCATTGGTGATGATGCGCAGGGCAAAGTCAGCAGGCTGCGCACATTTGCCGGAATTGATGGGGACATAGAGGATCCGTGGTATACCGGAGCGTTTGGGGAGGTATATGAGCAGATTCTGGAGGGATGCCAGGCACTGCTGTCCCGGTTATATCCAAATTGTGAATTTTAGGTGAATTATTCTTTATATCCAAAAAAATACAGTATCCATTTCGGATAAAATAAGGTAAGATAAATATTAGAAAAAATGGAAGCATTGTACAAAAATTGTACAAAAAGATACAGATCCTGCTGGAAACAGGTGTTTTTACAGGATGCGGAGACAGAAAGGGATACGGTATGGAGAAGAAAAAATTATGTGCATACATGCTGGCAGCGGCAGCTGCTTTCTGGACAGTTTTGCCGGGGTGTACGGCAGTTGCGCAGACACAGGCTTATGAAGTGGAGATTCCAAAACTGGAAGAAGGGACGTATGTCCGGGGAGAGGCGCTTGTGTCGATGACAACGACGCAGGCGGCGGCTCTGACCAAAGAAGGAACGGCCAGTTTCGATAAAAACATCCGGATTGAGGAATGCTGGGAGTTTGGACAGTCGGAGGATGCGCAGTCTGAAAAAATCCGGGATTATGTGGCGCTTGTCAGCTCTGATACATATTCTACGGAGGAACTGATGGAGATTACGGCGGATAAATATTATGTGGACGCAGTTGCACCTAATAGTTATGCGCATTTGTGTGATACCGGAAAAGATCCACTGGCAGATTACCAGTGGTATCTGAATGGAGCCGGAAGCCTGCGTACTGACAGCAAAGGTATTCAGCTGTCCGGCCTGACGGCAAAGCCGTCGATGGAGCCGGTTGTAGCTCTGATTGATACGGGAGTGGATTATACGAATGAGGATCTGAAAGATTCGATGTGGGTCAATCCTTATCAGTCAAAGGGGCTGGAAGGCACGTATGGATATGATTTTGCAAATGATGATGATGATCCGATGGATACGGACGGGCATGGTACGCATTGTGCTGGTGTTATTGCTGCGCAGCAGAATAATGCAACTGGTATTATGGGGATCAGCAATGCAAAAATCATGGCGTTAAAGGTTGTAAAAGATAATTCGGATATTTTTGATGTAGCTGGTGCAGTGCGGGCATTTGAGTATGTGGTGCGGGCACAGGAGATGGGGGTTCCGGTAGCTGCGGTTAACTGTTCCTGGGGAGGCAGCCGTGATACGGGAGCGATCCTGAATACATTGATTGATAAAATGGGTGCGAAGGGCGCTCTGACTGTATTTGCAGCTGGAAATGACGCGATTGACTGGGACACGGTTCCGGATGCGATACGCACGGTGCCGTATGATCTGGACAGTAAGCATGTTGTAGTCGTAGGTGCCAGTGATGAAAATGACGAGCGGGTTTATTTCTCGGATTATGGAAATACACAGGTGGATTTGTTTGCGCCTGGTTCGAATATTGTATCGACTGTGCAGGAGGCTAAGTTTCTGCCGCAGTTCTGGCCGCAGGAGAAGCGTGGACAGATGACGTCTTATTATAATACGGTGAGTGGTATCGGGGATTTTTATACAGCTTCGTCCATACGCGGGCTTGGGACAAATTATACGGTACAGCTTGCTTATGAGCCGGATCTTGGGTATTCTGACGAGCCGGACGGAAGTCTGAAATATACGGTAAAATATAACCGCAGAATGGCTTTTCCAAAAGCAGAGGGCGGTCTGTTTGAAGATGGCATGGAGCAGGCGGGTTTTATTTATCTGGATGTTACGGACTGGGGGATTGATCCGGACCGGACGTATTATATCAGCTGTATGATGTCTGAAAATGATGGAGACGGTACTCCGGCATGGGAGTCAGTGGAAAAAGTGAGCACACCGGATGACAGCCGGTTTATTCAGGCGGATGGCAGGACGTATCTGGCGCTGATTGGCATTACGACGACAAAGACAAGAACGTCGACGTATTATTTTGACAATTTCGCAGTGTCTGCAGCCGATGTGGATCCGGCACAGTTTTACAAATGTGATATTATGTCTGGCTCTTCGATGGCTGCTCCGATGGTGACAGGAGCGGTGGCAGTTTTAAAGGGGGTGAATCCTTTAGCGGATGCGGCGGTAATCCGGAATCTGCTGATGAAGTGTACGAGGAATGTGGAATCGCTTGAAAATGCCTGTGTGACAGGTGGTATTCTGGATCTTTCTTGTGTTACCGTGCAGGCAGCGAAGCTAAAGCTGAATAAAGTATCTGCTAATGTACACTATGGGAGCAGTCTGCAGCTCATTGCGACCATACTGCCGGAAGATGCTGCGAATACTGGAATTGAGTGGACATCCAGCAATCCTGCATATGCGTCGGTGTCAGCGAAAGGTGTTGTAAAGGCAAAAAAAGCCGGAATCGGAAAAACCGTTAAAATTACAGCAGTTACAAAAGATGGAACAAAACTGCAGAAGGCGTGTAAGGTAAAGATCCTGAAAGCCAGAAAATAAGCTGCGGCAATCAGGAACAGTCAGAAATAGCATTTCATATTATTTTTCTGATCGTGCTCTCAGAAATCAGTTGCAGTGTCTGCCAGGCACCTGATTTTTAAGTGACACGATCGGGAAAATTTTGTGTGTTTTTAACAAATTAAATGGGAAAGAAGTATGGTTCATGAGTAGATTACCGAAAACAGGAGAGTTGTATGAGGATGATGCGCACAGGGTGTATCAGGTTGTTTCCGTTGCCAGATTTGTGGAAACAGGAGATCAGATTGTTGTCTATCAGGCGATGTTTGGGAATTTTGAGATTTATGCCAGAACCCTGCGGCAGTTTGTGGGAGAAGACAGCCAGAAATGTCTGTTTACAAAATTAGATAGAGCAAAAGAGCAGCCGGATGCTGTGGAGCAGGAAAACGTACAGGCAGAAGCAGGCAGCCGGGCGGAATGTGCCGGCATGCAGGGCAAAGGAAGTATGCAGACGGAATCCGGAGCCATTCAGATGGGTCCGGGGAAAGTGGAGCCGTGGCCGCGTATACAGTCGCCAGCAGAATCCAGACGGGCGTTGCGCCAGAATGCTGCTGAAATATCTGGCGGGGGAGATTTCTATTCAGAAAAACGCCGCCGGCAGATGGAAGAGCGTGAGCAGCGCAGGGAGATGTTCCGCAAAACGGGAAGGCGTGAAAGCGCTGCGGAAGAGCTGCGGGCCAATCCGGGTCTGATCCGGTTTTTGGAAGCGGATACGTATGAGCAAAAATTTCAGGTGTTAAATGAAATACAGGATGATATGACGGACCGTCTCATTGATGATATTGCAGTTGTGCTGGATGTGGTCATACCGGAGGGTGAGATCCACGACCGGTTTCATCAGCTGCGTAACATCATACTGATGAGGCAGAAATATGAGACGAACCGGTTCCGCTAATACAGTATTGCATAAATAATGGTGGATACAGTACACAATATTTTCGTCAGCGCAAGGAGCAGCATCGCTGCCTGACGACGATGCTGCAATGGCGGAACTAACAAGTGTTATATTTGTTTCATGCGCCACCAGTGCTGCGCATATTTATTTTGAAAGAGAGCCCCTGCTCATTTCACTATTGTGATAGCGGCTGTCGTAAGTAACATCTTCTCCAAACCAGGCTGGCGGAACAAAGGAATCTGCTTCTTCTATAGAGGCAAATTCAACCTCTGCCAGAGTGACACCTTTGAGACGGCCGTGAAAAATATCCAGCTCTATTGTATGCGAATCATCAAAAGGAATCAGGTATCTTCGCTTTGTAATCAGGATGCCGTCTGTTTTTTCGCGCAGGTGTTCATAGGCTTCTCTGGTAAGCGGCATTTCGTGCTCTGAATGCGCCATCATACCGGAGCCTTTGCAGGTGAGAAAGTACGCATCATCCATTTTCCGGATCCGTATGGTAGGATTTGTACATAAATAGCCCTGTTCGATCTCCTGCTCTTTAGAATATTTTGCCTGCTGCGCCTGGAAGTCCTTAATGTACTC
>CANTHI010000272.1 GCA_947653505.1 uncultured Eubacterium sp. | reverse complement strand
TACAATGGAACTATGGAACTGGCTGACCTGCACAGTCATCTGGTGACGATCAGCCAGTTCCATAGTTCCATTGTAATAATTGATAGCATACGCAGAGGCGATTTCCGTGCATTCTGTATACAGTATATGTGCTTCTGAGGCTTCTATTTTATTTCGCAACCCGTAGTTTGTTACGGTGGATACGAGAATAAATCCAAGAATGCCAAAGATCAGGTAGCCTGATAAAAATTTTAAATACAGTGTTTGTTTCATAGGATTCCTTTCTGCATGGTTCCTGTGATCCTATTTTACGACAAATTTATATCCGATGCCCCAGACAGTGGCGATGCCCCATTGTTCTGTGTCTTTAATTTTTTCACGCAGCCGTTTGACATGCACGTCTACGGTCCGGGTGTCTCCGATATATTCATATCCCCAGATATTGTCTAAGAGCTGTTCGCGCGTAAACACCTGATTGGGTGAGGATGCAAGAAAATATAACAGCTCCAGTTCTTTGGGCGGCATATCCAGCAGTCTGCCATTGTATTCCACGCTGTAATTTGAAAGATTTACGATCAGTCCCGGATATTCTACGAGCTTGAGCGCCGGTTGTGCCGGGGCCGGCTTTGCAGGCTGGCAGCGGCGCAGCACCGCTTTTACCCGCGCAACCATTTCTTTTGAATCAAAAGGCTTCATGATATAGTCGTCGGCGCCCAGCTCCAGACCGAGTACTTTATCAAAAATCTCGCCCTTCGCGGAGAGCATGATAATCGGAACATTGCTTTTGGCACGGATCTCACGGCAGACCTGATAGCCGTCGATACCCGGCAGCATCAGGTCCAGAAGGATCAGATTCGGGTGAAACTGCCCGAATGCAGTCAGCGCTTCC
Source organism: uncultured Eubacterium sp. (assembly GCA_947653505.1). The sequence continues at coordinate 4,715 of CANTHI010000272.1, read as the reverse complement.
TCTCCGTCATTGACGATTTTTGTTTCAAAACATTCCTTTGTAAGATAGAGCGAGATAAGCTCCGCGATATTTACATCGTCATCCACGATGAGTATTTTTTGTTTTGCTGCCATAATTTCTCCTTTTATTTAAACTCTACAATCGTTACGCCGGAATCCCCTTCTCCAAATTCACCCAGATGAAAGGAATCTACATATTTGACACGGCGCAGATGCTGGTGTACGGCATTGCGCAGCGCTCCGGTTCCCTTGCCGTGCACGACGCGTACGGTAGATAAATGGGAGAGGTACGCATCGTCCAGATATTTGTCCAGTGTCATGATGGCTTCGTCCACAGTCTTACCGATCAGCATGACTTCTGCTGAAATACTGGAAGCTTTGGACATCCGGATTTTGCCGGCACCCGTTTTGGATGCTTTTTTGGAAGAGGCTGCGGTCTCATCTTCGATCAGCACGAGATCCCTGATATTGACCTGTGTGCGCAGAATACCCATCTGGACGAACAGATCTCCTTTTGCATTTGGCAGGGTAGATACGATGCCGCGCTGATTCATGCTGAGTACGCGTACGGAATCACCCGGGCGGAGGTTTTTTGGCGCCTTGTGATTGACTGCCGGCTTCTTCTGGTTTTTGGCAATCCGTGATTCTGCTTCGTTCATTTTGCCGCGCAGCGCTGCACGCTCTTTTTCGAGTTCACTGGCTGACGGGGTGGTTGTACCGTATTTTTGGAAATTGCGGATGCTGGCGTCGGCGGCGTCTTTGGCTTCTTTTAAAATGGCAAGAGCCTGCTCGTTTGCTTCCTGAATGATCCGGTCGCGGCGGCTGTCCAGTTTTTCCTGTTTGGCAGCGGCCTGCGTATGCAGTCTGGCCAGCTCCTGTTTATATTGTTCGATTTCCAGACGTTCTTTTTCGATCGTCGTACGGCTTGTCTCCAGATCGGCAATCAGATCCTCAAAATTCTGTTCGCTGGAAGTTATGCGTGTTCTGGCATCTGCAATAATGTCTTTTGCCAGACCGAGTTTGCCGGAGATCGCAAAAGCGTTGCTCTTGCCGGGAATGCCGATCAGCAGACGGTACGTAGGGCTTAATGTCTCTACGTCAAACTCACAGCAGGCATTCTGGACACCTTCGGTAGAAAGGGCGAATACTTTTAACTCGCTGTAGTGGGTCGTTGCCATTGTACGCACGCCGCGGTCAAGCAGTCTGGACAGGATTGAAATCGCCAGTGCCGCGCCTTCGGTCGGGTCGGTTCCGGAGCAGAGCTCGTCAAATAATACGAGCGAATTTGGGGTCACTTTTTTCAGGATCGTGACAATATTGGTCATATGGGACGAAAATGTGCTCAGGCTTTGTTCGATGCTCTGCTCATCCCCGATATCCGCATAGACATTTTCAAAAACAGCGAGCTGTGAACGGTCGCCAGCAGGAATGTGCAGACCAGCCTGTCCCATCAGTGTCAGGAGGCCTGCTGTTTTCAGGGAAACTGTCTTGCCGCCGGTGTTTGGCCCGGTCACGACAAGCAGCTGAAAATCCTCGCCCAGCCGGACATCAATCGGTACGACCGACTGCTTTTGCAGCAGAGGATGCCGTCCGCGCCGGATATGGATACGGCCCTGTGTGTTAAATTCCGGAGCCACGCCGTTATGCTCGTGTGCCAGCACTGCTTTTGCAAAAATAAAGTCCAGTGTCGTAAGCAGCTTGTAATTATTCAGCAGCGTTTCGCTTTCAGCAGCGACCCGGTTGCTCAGCTCTGCTACAATTTTATCGATCTCGTCCTGTTCTTTTAAATATAATTCTTTTAATTCATTATTCAGATTTACAATACTGGCAGGCTCGATAAACAGCGTGGAACCAGAGGCAGACTGATCGTGTATCATACCGGACATCTGGTTTTTGTATTCCGCTTTTACCGGCAGACAGTAACGGCCGTTGCGCATCGTAATTACTGCATCCTGCAGATAGCCTCTGGTGACGGAATTGTTCAGGATATTTGTCATCTGGTTATGAATCCGCCCGCTCATGCCCTGAATGCCGCGGCGGATTGATTTCAGCTGGCTGCTGGCATCATCGGCAATTTCATCCTCGGAAATGATGCAGCGTCTGATTTCATCACACAGGGGTGTCAGTGGCTCGATGGACTGGAACATGGCATCCAGCGTATCAGCCGGAACTGTCTCACGGTCATTCCGGCCATAGGTCTTTACTCTTTTGGCCGTATCCAGCAGGGAAGCGATATGGAGCAGTTCTTCGATGCTGAGGACACCGCCGGCTTCCAGACGTCTGAGCGACATGCCGATTTTATGAACGCCGCTAAACGAGAGATTTCCTTTCCGGTAAATACGGGAAAGAGCCGCGGCAGTCTCATCCTGCGCCTGCCGGATACTGGCAGGGTCTGTCATGGGTTTTAAGTGCAGACAGTGCTCCTTTGCCCAGTCAGATGAGGCATAGCTGGATAACTGTTCTATGATTTTGTTATATTCCAAAGTATACAGAACTTTTTTATTCATCATGCATGATCCTTTCTAAACAAATTGATATGATCGGAAAAATATTTCTGATCTCCATTTTACATGATAATTTCGTAAGTGAAAAGTAATATTCGTAAGAAAAATTACTTATTTTCTTGAAATAAATGCCAAATCCTCGTATAATCTTAACATAAGGTATCGAAAAACAAAAGTGTAAGGGGTAATGGGAAGAGGGGTTTTTTCATGCCATACAAAAACGAAGAGCCGCATTTCATAAAAGAAAAGATCAAAGATAAGCCGGTAAATAAAAAACAGTTTTTGCAAAAAGGCATTGCGACGATTGGATATGCGATTCTGTTTGGATTCGTTTCATGTCTTGTTTTCTGTGCCCTGCGTCCGGAAATCGAATCATGGTTTGCACCGGAGGAGGACCAGTGGGTCGGGATTCCGAAAGATACGCCTGCGGATGAGCAGGACCCGGAGAACTCTCAGACAGATGACAGTCAGGAAGATCCGGAGCAGGTAAAAAAGGAGCAGGAAAAGGAAGACAAAAAACAAAAAACAGTCTATATTACCGAAAAGAAGGAAATGACGCTGGACGATTATCAGGTACTGCAGAATCAGCTGTACCAGATTGGCGGCAGGGTAAATAAGTCCATTGTCACAGTAACGGGCATTAAGGAAGGCGTAGATATTTTTGACTCACCGTATGAAGCATCCGGGCAGGCATCCGGCCTGATTATCGGAAACAACAGCAAAGAGCTGCTGATCTTAACGGAGTATCAGGTGATTCAGGACGTAAAGTCCATCCGGGTTACGTTTATCAATAATGATACGCTGGATGCGCAGATGAAAAAATATGATGGAAATACGGGGATTGCCGTTCTTGGCGTACCGGTTGGAAAAATTAAAAAAGCCACAATGAACCAGATCGAAACGGCTGTACTGGGAAATTCCCTGAATCTGAGGCAGGGCAGGATGGTCGTTGCGCTCGGGAGCCCGCTTGGCACCAATTATTCGATACTGACCGGAAATATTACTTCTGTAGCAAACACAATCACAACAGAAGACCGCAACTACACCGTGTTTACTACCAACATAGTTTCTAATGCAAAAGGAAATGGGGTCCTGATCAATACAGGCGGAGAAGTCATTGGATTATTTTTAAAATCTTCCAGTATTCAAAAGGAGCAAAACACGCTGACAGCCGTATCCATATCCGAATTAAAAGATATTATTGAGCTGCTTTCGAACGGCTTGAACATACCTTATATGGGAATCAAAGGAAGTACCGTGACCGACGCGATATCGGAGGAATATGACATTCCAAAAGGCGTATATATAAAAGAAGCGGTCGTAGACGCACCGGCCATGACAGCCGGACTACAGACAGGAGATGTAATCATTGCAATGGGCAAAGAAGAAGTCCGTTCGATGGAAGATTACCAGCGGCTTCTGATGCAGACAAAAAAAGGGGAAGAGGTAAAAATCACCGCAAACCGGCAGAATGCACAGGGCTACAAAAAATTCACCTGTACAGTAGAAGTCGGGGTGTTAAGATAGAAATCATAAAATGGAGGCAGAACAATGCGCTATATCGAAACATTGCGTGAAGGGGAACGCATTAACGAGATTTATTTATGTAAGAACAAACAGCCGTCAGTGACAAAAGCGGGGAAACCATTTGTATCGCTGACCATGCAGGATAAAACCGGGACACTGGACGCGAAAATATGGGATCCGGGTTCTCTGGGAATCGATGATTTTGAAAAGCTGGATTATCTGAACGTCGTAGGAGATGTGACCAGCTTTCAGGGAGCGCTGCAGCTGAATATTAAGCGCATCCGCAAAGCCCAGCCGGGAGAATACGATCCAAAAGAATTTCTCCCGGTCAGCAAATACGATGCCGATCAGATGTATGCAAAACTGATGGAAATTATCCGCCGGATAGAAAATCCATATTTAAAACAGCTGTCAGCAGCTTTTTTTGAAAACAAAAAATTTGAAGAAGCGTTCAAATTTCATTCAGCAGCAAAGACCATGCATCACGGCTTTGTAGGCGGACTGCTTCAGCATACGTTAGGAGTGGCAAGACTGTGTGAAAGCTATGCGGCGCAGTATGATATTTTAAACAAAGATCTGCTGGTTACTGCAGCCGTATTCCATGATGTCGGAAAACTGAAAGAGTTGTCGAGATTTCCGGAAAATGATTATACGGATGCAGGCCAGCTGCTCGGACACATTATTA
>CANTHI010000271.1 GCA_947653505.1 uncultured Eubacterium sp. | reverse complement strand
CCGCACGCACGGATCTGTGAGGGGCTGGCATCGTGAGGTGCCTGTCTACTCGACTTTCAAACACGCGCTAAAGCAGAGGAGGATAAAATGCCATACACATTTCAATCAGTGAAAGACACGGAAAAATTAACAGATAGCAGTAAACTATATAATTTTATTGAAGGTTTTGCAGATTATGGAAATCAGTTTTCCCTTATATGCGGTAAAATCAAAGCGTTATTTGGTCAGCCAATCTATGAGACAGAAAATTTGGAGAATCTTTTTCTATACTGTGTTTTGGCGACGTCGGAAGAAGGTGGAAAATATTCAGGAAGAAAAGTTGCCAGGTCTGTTAAAAGAGGCATTACAAAGTGGAATAATGCAAAATAGTCTGCTGACAGATTATATCCTTAAGATTGTTAAGAATCTGGTATCCAGGGATGGACAGTTAACGGACCGGACGAAAGCCCAGTTGTCAGATTATGCGCAAAATAGCGAAAATGAGGAACTAAAAGAGATTGCGGACAGCTATCGTAAGCCAGATGTGCCGGATACAGATGAGGAGGAGAGCGGATCTTATCAGGCAGCTGATGAAAAATGGGAACAGACCGAATTGCTAAATCCGGATATACCGGATGCGCCATATGAAACAGGCTGTCCGGAAACAGCGAATCCATACGGGACAGACCAGATGCAAAGAAAGGAGCTGTATGACGAGGATCAGCCAGAAGATGAGGCTTGTCATTGGATGGGACTGCAGAAGGAAGAAAGCATGCAGGGAGTGGACTGTCTGGATGCAGAAGAAGGTTATGGCATGGAACTGCCGGGTAAAGCAGAGCAGTATGAGAACAGTTGTCTGAATGCAGAAAAGGGTTATGGCATGGAGCTGCCGGGTGAAGCAGAACAATATGAAAACAGCTGTCTGGATGCAGAAGAGGGTTATGGTCTGGATTTGCCGGGTGAGGAGGACTGGTACCAGGAAGAGGATTTGCAGGAAGCATCCGGACTAACGATGCAGATATTTTATGGCACAAAGACAATTTTCAGCGAAAGTTTATGCAGCAGGGAGACTGTTTTAGATTTCCTGGATAAGGAGCAAAAAGCGGAATTGATGCAGAGTCTGTTAGGGGAGATGAAAAAGGTTATTGACAGGCAGATGAATTGCGAGAGTGAGCTTGCCTGTTCATTATGGAAAGAAATTCAGGAAACAGCCCTGCGGCAGGAGAAACTGGCAATAAAAGAAAATCAGGAAGATGAAGTTGAAAAAAAGGAAGAAAAATGGCCAAGGAAGAAGAGCTGGAAGATGGCCAGGGAAGAACAGCCGGATACAAAAAGCTACTTTATGCGGCTGTTTGGAAAAAGGAATGATCGGCCAGAGAAAGGATAGGCAGGATTATGGCCAGTTATATAAATAAAGATATCGTCTGTAAATGCTGCGGAAAAAAATATACGGCAAGACTATTAAGAGGTATGTCCAGAACAGCTCCTGTGGGTCTGGATACGAATCCTTATGAGCCGGCAGTTTTCGACCGGATCACGATGTGCCCTTACTGTGGTTATGCGTCAGAGAATATCGGGAAACAAGTGGATGGGAAGGTGAGAGCGGCTATATATTCGAAAGAATATCAGGAGCTGTTTCAGAATCCGGCGATGGATGGCACACAGAAAAAATTGCTGCTGTCTGCTTATCTTAACGTCTGTAAGGGAGCAATGTACGAAGCCGGATATCATTATCTGATGGCATACTGGTACGAAAAAGGCAGTGGACAAAATGCGGGGAAAGAATTAGAAAAGGCTGTGCAATGCTTTTCCGAATATCTGGAGGACCATGAGGATGTGGAAGCAGCTATCCTTCTGACGGACTGTATGCGGCAGGCATCACGCTTTGATGAGGCGGCGCAGACAGCCCGTTCTTTAGTTCCATATATTAAAAAAGAGCGGCATCTTAAGATCATTTGTTTTGAGTTATCGCTGATTGAAGAGCAGGATGCATCTGCCCACTTACAAAGAGAGGCAGTTGTATGAAGCTTTCGTGGAAACATACAGAGACAGTTCATTATACCAGTTATTCGACAGATATGCTTTTGAATCAGTTTCAAAGTGATACATGGAATCAGTTAAGTGAAGATAACCGGATCGCATTGATTCAGGAGATGGAAGACCGCAGTGCGAAAAATGAAGGGCGTGAGCCGGCTAAGATAGTTTCGCTTCATGATGAACATAGTTATGGCGCATATGATGAACTTACAAATAAAATACAAATCGATGTATCCAATTGTTCTTCTTATGAATCTTTGGATACGTATATTCATGAAAGCAATCATGCATATCAGTCTCATTGTGTGGACAATAATCTGCGGGATACTTATGATGAACGGACGTTTGGTATGTTTCAGGCAGAGCTTGCAAGGGACAGCCAGGGAAATTTGTATAATTATGAGGGGAGTGCTCCATTATATGATCTGCAGTGTAGCGAAATGGATAGTAATAACGCGGCAGTTTCTTTTCTGATATCGGAAAAAGAGCGTTATCAGGAGGATCTTCAGTATGCTGCTTATATGAAAGAAAGGGCGGACTACTATCATTTTGTAAATGATGCGTTGGAAAAAAACAGAGAAGACCGCATGGCCTTGCAGGATAAGCAGATCCGGAATGCTTATCAGGAAGGTGTTTATTCAGAAGAACAATACAGGGAACTGGAGCAGATCATAAATGACAAAAACAGTATGGATGAAATGGTCCTGGATACGTGGTCTGTCCAAAATGCAGTAAATGAGGTGCGGGATGGATTAGAGCAGGTAAAGGAGCAGGATATGGAGGCAGACCGGGCAGAGGACGTGGGCAGCGAAAACACAGAAACATTCGATTATGCGGGAAGTATGGAAGCAGTATCTGCAGAGGATATGGATAGCCAGGAAATGGAAACTTATGATTATGCAGGAAGTATGGAAGCAGAATTTGCAGAAGATATGGATAGCCAGGAAATGGAAACTTATGATTATGCAGGAAGTATGGAAGCAGGTTTTGAAGATGCAGGAGAAAACGGGCAAATGGATATCAGTTCTGCGGAGATGGGAAATGATTATTCCATGTAGATACCGGATCAGGAGACAGAAATGGAACATCAGATTATTTTTGGAACATCAGTGATTCATAATAATCCTTCCAGGATAGCAGATCCGATTATCCGTTATCCTGGCCAGGCAATGGATGGAAGCAGCGGATTTTCTATTAATGAAGATTTGCTGGCACGGCATATTTTGCTGCTGGGAGGATCAGGCTGCGGAAAAACAAATGTATTTTTATTCACAATGGATGCACTGAGAAAGAATATGGGACCGGATGACATTGCGGTTGTTTTCGATACGAAGGGCGAGTTTTATGATTTATTTGCGGAAAAAGACGATTATGTCATAGGGAACAGTCAAAAATTTCGTACTATCAGCAATACATGGAATCTTTTTGATGAGATTTTAGCAGATGGGGAAGAAGAGGAGAATATTTCTGTAAATGCCAGGGAGATTGCGGCAGCGTTCTTTCATGGCAGGGGTTCTTCTTCACAGCCATTTTTTTGTAATGCTGCCAGGGATATTTTTCGTGGGATTGTGCTATGTGCGGTCAGAATGGCTAAAAAGAAGCCACAGGAATGGCGGAAAAGATTAAACAATGAAGATCTGTACAAGATGTTTGGAAGCTTTACAGTACAAAATTATATTGATAACTTTAAAAGGCATCCGGATTTGCAAGGGCTGTGCGCTTATATCGGAGATGGAAAAAATGGGCAGGCACTGGGGGTATTTGGAGAATTAAACAGTATGCTTTCAGAATATTTTGTTGGTATTTTTGCAAAGCACAGGCCACAACACTGTATATCTATGCGCAAGGCAGTACGGGAAAAAGGCGGTAAAGCAATATTTATAGAATACGATCTGTCTGCGGGGGCTACATTAACGCCAGTATACCGGTTACTGATTGACCAGGCGTTAAAAGAGGCATTGAGCCGTTCTGAAAATCAAGGGAATGTATATCTGATCGCAGATGAGTTCAGGCTCCTCCCGAAGCTGCAGCATATTGATGACGCTTTAAACTTTGGGCGTGGACTGGGAGTAAAGGTAATGGCCGGTATTCAGAGCATTGATCAGCTGTATGATAGCTATGGCAGGGAAAAGGGTGCGGTGATTGCAGGCGGTTTTGGGAGTTTGTTTGCATTTCATACCAATGACGCTTCATCAAGAGAATATATTACAAAAAGATTTGGAAGCAACATTATGGTATACCAGTATCTGGACAAAATGCATAATCGTATGGTAGAAAATGAAAGAAATGGAAATACGGTGGAAGACTGGGACCAGCTGTGCCTGGGATTGGGACAGGCAATTGTAGGACTTGGATATGAGGAACCGTTTTTGTTCCAGTTTGGGAAGTTTTGATAAAAGCGGAGGATAGTATGGGATTTCTGATGGAAAAAGTTTTTGGCTTGCCTGGCGCCAGAAAGAAGCTGGCAGAGGATATTTATTCCCAGCGGGGAACTGTTGCGGATGCTGCCGGATATTTTTACGATGATGGAATGCCATTGAACTTTATGATCAGTGGTTCTACTGACAGTCAGCAACGGCATGCGCTTTTGGACGAATTTTATTCCCGTGCTGAAGAGTACGGATGCCCGGTTGTGATCTTACATACAGGTAATTTTGCTGCCGGAACCGTAGGGACGGAGTTTGAACCGTTTTATGGCATGGATGAAAGACAGGTTACAGAAGCAGTCAGGCAAATGGCAGTGGTTTTAAATTATACGGCTGCATCCAGGCTGGACCGGGTAGTGCGGGCACATATACAGATATTGGAAGAACTTGATATCGAAGTCAGCCTGACCGGATTTTGCTATCTGAATATTTTTCAGGATATGGGTGAGCTTTATGATGAGATTATGGCATTACCCTGTGGGGAACACAAGGCGCTCCAGATCTGGGCAGATCTGGGCGCAGACGACCAGTCTGAAAACAGCCAGTTTGATTTGTTCCGATCAGTGATCCGTCGTTTTGCCTATGAGGCAGAAAAAAATGGCTGGGAAAATGACGGACAGGTACTGGATCATAATTGCCTGATGGCGGTCGGGAATGGCGAATCAATGGCCATTAATGTAGATGAGATGCACTGCAGCCTGTTTCTGGCTTATCTTGCGGAAGAATTTAAGGCATGTGGGAATAAGGAATATATTCTTTTGATTGATGAGCTGGAGATCAGCAATGAAAATTTTTTGTCTTTTCTGTCTTCGGCAAAGAAAAATTGCCACATTGGGATTGTATCAGATAATGTGACTTCGCAGATTGGAACAGTTGAAAATGATTTTTTCAGGCTGGCTGCAAAAATGGATTGTTTCGTTTTTTTCAAGCATGGAACGGCTAGATCGGCAGAGCTGCTGGCACAGCTGATGGGAAATGCTGATCAGGTTAAAGTGAGCAGATCGCGCAGCTATACAAAAGGGACCTTTGATTTTCTACCGCATGACAGGAGTGATCAGGAAAGCTGTTCCATAGAGAACCGATATCGTGTCATGCCGGAAGAAATGATCAGGCCCGGTTTTGGACAGGCAATTACAGCTGCAATGCTAAGCAACGATAAAAGAATTGGCAGAACCCGTT
>CANTHI010000270.1 GCA_947653505.1 uncultured Eubacterium sp. | reverse complement strand
CATCCTGTGCGGTTTTCCGCTGGGCCACCTGTTTAATCAGATCATAATATGCGTACACTCCAGTATATGCGGCCCGAAAAGCAGAAGGAGATCGCAAGGGAGACGATGGACATTTATTCTCCGATCGCCCAGCGGCTTGGCATATCCAAAGTAAAAATAGAACTGGATGATTTATGCCTGAAATACCTGGAAGCGTCAGCTTATTATGATCTGATTAAACAGGTGGCCCAGCGGAAAACCGCACAGGATGACTATATCCGCAATCTGACGGATGAGGTACGCGGGCATATTGAACGGGCAGGCATTCAGGCTGAAATAGGCGGCAGGGCCAAGCATTTTTTCAGCATTTATAAAAAAATGGTCAATCAGAACAAAACGCTGGACCAGATCTATGATCTGTTCGCGATCCGTATTATTGTCAGAAATGTGATGGATTGTTATGCGGCTCTTGGCGTGATTCATGAAAATTATGTACCGGTGCCGGGGCGTTTTAAGGATTATATTGCCATGCCAAAGCCGAACCGCTACCAGTCACTGCACACGACGCTGATGGGCTCGGACGGGCAGCCGTTTGAGATCCAGATCCGTACGGTCGAGATGCACCGTGTGGCAGAGTATGGAATTGCGGCGCACTGGAAATATAAGGAGGCTGCGAACGGAGTCAAATCTACGGGCAGCCAGGAAGAAGAAAAACTAAGCTGGCTGCGTCAGATTCTGGAATGGCAGCAGGATATGTCTGACAATAAAGAATTTATGAGTCTTTTGAAAAGTGATCTGGATTTGTTTTCGGATATGGTATTCTGTTTTACGCCAAACGGCGACGTCAAAAATCTGCCAAATGGTTCTACTCCTGTAGATTTTGCATACAGTGTTCATTCTGCCGTCGGCAACAAAATGATCGGCGCAAAAGTGAATGGAAAGCTTGTGACGATTGATTATGTGATTCAGAATGGCGACCGCATTGAAATCATTACGTCGCAAAACTCCAGAGGTCCCAGCCATGACTGGCTGAACATTGTAAAGAGTTCACAGGCAAAGACAAAAATTAACCAGTGGTTCCGCAGTGAGCTTAAGGAAGAAAACATTCAGCACGGCAAGGAGCTGATCAGCGCATACTGTAAGGCAAAAGGGATCGATTTTTCCGTGATTAATAAGCCTGTATATCAGACAAAGGTTATGCGTAAGTACGGGTTTCATGACTGGGATTCCTGTCTGGCTACGGTTGGGCATGGAGGAGTCAGGGAAGCAGGCATCGTGAACAAGATGTTTGATGAATACCGCAAAGATCATCCGATTGAAGTTTCAGATGAGCAGATTCTGGCTGAAAACGAAGAAGGCACTTCCAGACCGATACAGACAAATTCGAAAAGCGGCATTATCGTCAATGGCCTGTGTGATATCGCGGCGCATTTTGCAAAATGCTGCAGTCCGGTGCCCGGGGATGAGATCTGTGGTTATATTACAAGAGGGCGTGGGGTTACGATTCACCGGACAGACTGTATCAATATGATGAATTTATCCGATGTGGAAAAAACCCGCTTAATCGAAGCAGAGTGGCAGGAAGGCTGCAGCAGCGGGGAACATGGCCTGTATCTTGGCGAGCTTAAAATATATGGAAACAACCGGACGGGTCTGCTTGTAGATATTACAAAGATTTTTACAGAACGGGAAATTGATATCAATTCCATTCATTCCAAGACAAGCAAGCAGGGAGTGGCTACGATATCCATTTCATTCGGGACACGCGGCAAGGATGAGATGAATCACATTATTACGAAAATCCGTCAGGTGGAAAGCGTGATCGATATTGAGCGCACATCCGGCTGATGCGGCAGATGACATGGTCTGGCAGATGTCCGGTGCATTGGCGGACTGGAAAATTTAGAGAAAATAAGGCGGGAATGAAACAATGATGACAGTAAAAGAATTTCAGGTCGGCGTTGTCGGCACAAATTGTTTTTTGGCGGTAAATAGTGAGACGAATGAAACGCTGGTGATCGATCCGGGTGATCAGGCACAGATTCTTTCTGGAGAGATCGAAAAAAAGAAACTGCATCCGAAGGCTGTGCTGCTGACACATGGTCATTTCGATCATTGCATGGCAGCAGCGCAGCTGGCGGAGCAGTATGGGATTGAGGTTTATGTGCATGAGGATGATAAACAGACGATGGAACAGCCGGCGTATAACTGCTGTGGCATGATCGGAAAAAATCTGGTATTTCATGCAGATCAGTATTTTCACGGAGAGACGGATCATCTTTCAATGGCGGGATTTGAGATCGAAGTATATCATACACCAGGCCATACACCAGGCGGCGTCTGTTTTTATATAAAGAGCGAGGGTATTTTGTTTAGCGGGGACACGCTGTTTTGCGAGTCGGTAGGGAGAACTGATTTTTCCAAAGGAAGCATGTCGCAGCTGGTACGCAGCATTCAGAAAAAACTGCTGCAGCTGCCGGATGATACGAAGGTACTGCCGGGACATGGAGAGTGGACAACGATCGGAAATGAACGGAAATACAATCCGTTTTTGTAAAGGGATGGCAGGATCAGGGCCGGATGACTGGCTAAAGTTTTGATATGCTAAAGGTTTGATATAATAAAGGTCTGATATGCTAAAGGCCTGATATTGACAGAGGTATGCTATGATACTGGTACAGCTGAATCAGGAAAATTTTGAATATGATATACATTCTCTGGTGAAAGCGTTTTATCCGTCCGAGGATGTTACAGTGAGTACAGGGCAAAAAGAAGGTTTGGACTTAGAACCGGTGCTGCGTATTTTAGTGGAGTATGGGCCGGATACAATTCATATAGCGCTGGAAGGAAGCTGCGGACAGTATCCGCCAGGGCATCTGCAGTCTGGAATGGATCAGTATCCGTCAGGGCATCTGCAATCGGGAATGGATCAGTATCCGTCAGGGCATCTGCAGTCCGGGCCTGGACAGCAGCGGTTTGAGAAAGTATTTGCGGCTGATGAAGCCGACCGGAAAAATACAAAAAATCTGCTGAAACAAAATCTTTATGAGATGCTTTCCGCGTATACAGGCAGGACGCTTCCGTGGGGAACGCTGACGGGCATCCGTCCGTCAAAGATCCCGATGACGATGCTCGAAGAAGGCAGAACACCGGCAGAGATCACAGATTATATGCAAAAAACTTACTCTGCATCCGGAGAAAAGATTGCATTAAGCATAGAAATCGCGCAGCGTGAGGCGCGGTTACTGCACAGGCTGGATGTGGAAAATGGGTACAGTCTGTATATCGGCATTCCATTTTGTCCAAGTACCTGTCTGTACTGCTCGTTTACTTCTTTTCCAATTTCCAGATGGAAAAAACAGATTCATACCTATCTGCATGCATTGGAGCAGGAGCTTGACTTTACGGCACAGCAGTTTGCAGGCAGATATTTAAATACGATATATATCGGCGGCGGAACGCCGACTACACTGGAACCACAACAGATGGAATGGCTGTTGTCAGCGCTGGAGCACAAGCTGGATTTGTCCCGTCTGATGGAGTTTACAGTAGAAGCCGGCAGACCAGACAGCATTACCCGCCAGAAGCTGGAAGTGCTGCGGGCGCATGGAATATCCAGGATTTCGATTAATCCGCAGACTATGAAGCAGAAAACGCTGGATCTGATTGGAAGGCAGCATACAGTGGAACAGACAGCAGACAGTTTCCACCTTGCCAGAAGTATGGGATTTGATAATATCAATATGGATCTGATCATGGGGCTGCCTGAAGAAAGTCTGGAAGATGTGATAAATACGCTGGAACAGATCAGAGAGCTTGCCCCGGACAGCGTTACCGTGCATTCACTGGCGCTCAAACGCGCCGCAAGACTGCAGATGTTTAAAGAAGATTATGCCGGACTTAAGATGGTAAATACACAGGAGCATCTGGACGCTGCATCGGATGCATGTGCAAAAATGGGAATGGTTCCATATTATATGTACCGGCAGAAAAATATGGCCGGAAATTTTGAAAATGTCGGTTATGCAAAGGAAGGAAAGGCCGGGATTTATAATGTTCTGATGATGGAGGAAGTGCAGAGTATCGTTGCCTGTGGAGCAGGCAGTATTTCTAAAAGAGTATATCCTGACGGGCATATTGAACGATGCGAAAATGTTAAGGATATTTCCCAATATATCAGCAGAATAGGGGAAATGCTGGAAAGAAAACGTGCATTGTTTCAGAAAAAAGACTGGAAGCGTTGTTAAATTGAGGAATCTGGTATGTCCATAACGAAATAGTGTCTTTATACGAAGTAGAATTTTTGATCGAAAGAAACCTGCTTTTTGTGCAAATTTAATCATGGCCTGTTACATGATTCCGATAAGAATTGGGCATTATTCTATATAAATAAAAACTGAAGTATTGGTTTAAACAATTACAAACAGTTGATTTTAAAGGAAAAACGAAAGATAATTGTTTTTTTTCAGATACATATAAAATGACGTACAAATGTAGATTTTTACTAAATATGTTTTTACGAGAAAAAAAGATGAGAAATAGTTAAGAAATAGCTCTTGTTTTCTGAGATTTTTTCCGTTATACTAAGAGACACGTAATTGTTTATGTTTTTAAATTTTGCGTGAAACGCGTTTGCGACCTGAAACTATAACCTAAAATAAACATTGAATGCAACCGGCAAATGTAGTATACTACATGGTGCTGATAAGTTGGGAAAGGATGGACTATGCGAGCAAAGGAAATTACAGAATGTGAAAAGGTTGTAATGAAGTGTGTATGGGATAGCCCACATGAGTTATCCATGCAGGAAATTACGGAGATGGTGAATACCCGGCACGGGAAAAACTGGAAGACACAGACCGTATCAACATTTCTTGCCAGACTTGTGAAAAAAGACTACCTTAAAATGTATCGGAAAGGAAGATGTTTCTATTATCAGCCACTGGTTGATAAGGAGGAATATAAAGACGATGTATTAAGGGATTATGTCGAGTTTTGGAATGGTGGCAGTATGACAGCGTTTGTTTATGGACTGTTAGGCAAAAGAGATATGCTGACCGAAGCAGAGTTTGAGGAAATAAAGAAAACGATTAATGAATCCAGGTTCAATGAAATAAAGATTAATGAGCCTCAGATCAATGAACCTGATTAGTCAGTAATATTTGCTGTGTTGATAAGCTCCGTTACAGGTACTCTCTGATTTTTGCAGGGCGTCTGTTGCGGGGCTTTTTATGATTGTGAATGCAAAACGGATCCAACGGATACCACATGGATGGTCTGTAAAACGCAAAGCACGATTTCGAAAATCTGGCAATCTGATTCCCGATGAAAAGAAACGCAGGTGGACAGTATGTTTGTCTCAACTTTATGCAAAAGAAAAAATGATGAACAGGAGAACAGGTTTCATGTAAAGTACAGCAGGAGGAAGCCGGCAGGCAGTTCTGTCACAAAACGGCAGACGCAATGGTATTTGTGTCTGCGCGTGTTGCTGTTCAGAATGATTGCACGGATGGTATAGTACTTCATGCAACAGGATATTTCGTAATATGACAATCAACAAAAAATATCAGAATTTTACCCAGCAGAAATGCAAGCCTTAGGAACTGTGCAGACACCTGATCTGACATATTTATTTTCTATTTTCGCC
>CANTHI010000269.1 GCA_947653505.1 uncultured Eubacterium sp. | reverse complement strand
ACTGCGTTTTACGCTATTTACCCTCCAATTTTCTTTGAGTTTCGCAATTACCTATATAAAATGTTGCTGTTGTGTCTGTTGTTGCATCAGTATAAAAGAGAACATATTAAAAAATCCTTAAATCTGAATCATTTTATCAGAAACTGCATTTTTTTACACCCGCCAGGACACGCTGCAGTAGTATTTCCTGCCGCCTATCTCATTCAGGACCTTTCCCGCCTGCCAGAGTATCCACAACCGTTACATTTAGACAAAGTAGAATTTCTTAACCTGAATGCTTGAAAATGATTCGGATTCTGTTATAATAAACGAAAAAGGAGATGGAGAAATGCCAGATAAACAATATAATAGTATTATTTTGGATGCTATTGCAAACAGCCTTCCGGAATCAATAGAAGAAATTGCGGATGGCTTTGGGCGCAGATTTGAAACAGTTTAAAAGGAAATGGGTGATCGTATGACGGATAAAGAAGTAATAAAGATATCTGTGGAGGAATTTTCAAGAATACAGCGATTTATGCTTTTAGCGGATAAAGAATCGGATGTGTATAAAGCAATGTATGAAAGATATATAGATCTAAAAGCAATACTTACATCTTCTGGGGTGAATTTAACGGAGATCGACAGAATTAAGGAATAGGAGAGAATGTAAAATTAAAAATAATGCGAAATAAAAAACTCAGCCCTTTGGCTCAGGCTGAGTTTTTTCTAAAAATATTTAGTTCAAATCATGACACCAGTTCTTTGATTCACACGGCCATTCCCCCATACCCCGGTTATTCCAGTAAGCATAAGGAACTGCTCCTGCCACAAACGGTTACTCATAATCCCCGGCTCCGCATTCCTGCAGCTTCGCATCTTTTGCCTGCACCTGCTCCATAAGATCTTTGGAATAGTCTTTCAGTCTCTGCAGTAAATCCGCATCGGACACTGCCAGAATCTTCGCTGCCAGCAGCGCGGCATTCGCGCCTCCGTTGATCGCAACCGTAGCAACCGGAATGCCGGATGGCATCTGTACGATGGAGTACAGGGAATCCCTTCCGCCCAGAGACGTCGTATGCATCGGTATGCCGATCACCGGCATTGGAAAAATAGCCGCACACATTCCCGGCAGATGCGCCGCCATCCCGGCTCCTGCGATGATCACTTTCAGCCCCCGCTCCTCTGCTGTCTTTGCATATTCAAAAAAGACATCCGGTTCTCTGTGAGCAGAAATAATCCGCATCTCAAACGATATATCAAGCTGTTTTAAAAGATCTGCCGCTTTTTTCATAACCGGAAGATCGGAATCCGATCCCATGATAATTCCTACTTTTGCCATTTTTTCCTCCCTAATCTATTACATACAAATTTCTGACTGTTTTTCATTCTGATATCTTCAGGTTTCCAAAGGCACATTCAGCTCTTCTGTCCCTGGTACCACAAACTTTCCGTCACGGATGACATCAATGGTACTGCCATCCGGCAGCATCGCCGTAATCGCATCCAGCTCATCATAAGGAATCGTAATATCCGTATGACAGTTAAAATATGCCCGCGAAGGGTCTTCCTTCCGGATCAGCGTATGTTCATTATCTTTTGCCATAATTTCTTTTCCGTCCGGATTATATACTCTTGTATCTTCCGCGTGGGAATAGCACGTATCCCCGACGGCAAAATGCGGACCTGTTTTTTCCGCGATCAGAATCGGAAGCTTATCCGCGATCTGAAACTCTCTCGCCATCCGGTAAGCTGTCGTATTTGTCCCGATTGCAAACTCACCCATCGGCAGCGTCTCATGCTGCATCAGTACATTTTCGTGTATATAACGTCTGTTCTGCTCCTCATCCGCAAAATTGGCGCACGTATAATCCGTAATCATACCGTCCGTAAACGTAAGCCGCAGATCCTTATAATACAGCTCGTTCAGGTACACACCCGTTACATGCAGCACACCCGATGTTCCCTTTAAAACCGGAGACGTAAATACTTCTCCAACCGGAATATTTACATCTGCCACACAGTTTTCAAACGCTGTCTGCTCATCCGGCCGCTCCAGCTTTAAAATCGAGACATATAAATCCGTACGGTTACTGCCTTTTCCGGTAATATGCACCCGCTCTGCCTGATCCAGCACCTGAATCAGACGCTGCTGCATGTTCCGGTAGCGCATATAATCCAATGTATTCAGACGGACTGTCTCCGCAAATATCTGTTCATAATCCGGACCAATCGCAGGCAGCGGATAGGCAATGATCGTAAAGCTGCGCTCCTCACCCCTGATATACGCATTGGTAATCTGCCCCGACTGGTTTGCGTAATATACGAGCAGCTTCTGCTGCCTTTCATCGTACTGCGCGGCTTCCTTTTTCTGAACAGGCGCAAACGGTTCCTCTCCAAATACTTCCTGCACAGCCGGTCCGCCGTAAACAGCCGCGGCATCCTTATACTGCTCGTAGGCATCCCGCAGCACCTCCAGCCTGCGTTCGACAAACGCTTTGTCCAGATACCATGCATTATCATTCCGGTGGTCAAAATCAAACTGGCGGTTTGGCGACACCGAATAACAGCCCCGTTTTCCATGTCCCCGGCTGCCCATAGAAGACACCGCATCCCGGAAAATCACAGTGGAAAGGCCAAGCTTTTCAAAATTTTGGATCGCCGCGCGCACCACCCGCTCAAACCCAATTGCATAATGGATACTGACCGTCTTTTTCTTTGACAGATCTTTATTCGTCACCTCAAAGCCAATCCGGTAGCCTTCGGTAAACGTATCCGCCATTGCCTGAATCTGCTCCTTTGGCAGTCCCAGCAGATACTGCGCTGTCCTGCGCTCATTTTCAGAAATATATTCCCCATACCGGTACAGATACGTAAGATCCGTAAGATCCGCCTCCCGCACAATACCTGTAAAAAAATCCAGCTGCGGGTCAACGCCTTCCCGCACACTCTGCGTTACAAGAATCTCACTATAATCATGAAAATGCCAGTATAAAATCCGCCGGATTTCGTCCCCATCCGTACCATTGCGGTCACAAAAACACGTATAGATTTCCACAAACAGCTCCAGCAGGATCGTCATATCCGCCAGTCTTCCCTCAAACGCATAAGCAATCAGCGCCCTGCATTCCGCATATAAAAAGCAAAGCGCCCCGCCAAATTCCTCTCCCAGCTGTTCCACCGCATAAGCCGGATTCGCGTAGCTCTTATCATAACAGACGTCCCCCGCACACTCCGTACACGGCAGAATATCCTCATACAACCGCCTGTTCAGCTGTTCGCATTCCTCCAAAGAACGCTGCTCCAGCATCCCGCCACGCTCCATCTCCAGCACGTCTGCCGTCAGCAGGATAAACGAAGCCGTTTTTTGAAAATAATCCGCAAAACGCTCCTTTGTCTCCGGCCCGTGCGCCGCCTCACGAATCCGCTCCAGCACAAGCGCATAACGTTCTGCCGCCTGCTCATTTGCACTTTCATACACTTTCTGATAACCTTTCATTTAACATCCATCCTGTTTATTCCTATATTTTACAATCTCCATTTTTCCATATATCCTGCTGTGTCCGGAAATCCATCCATGTTTTTCCTTATATCCCGCTATGCTCAGGAACCCATTCATGTTTTTCCTTATATCCATCCATGCTCAGGAACCCATCCATGCTTTTCCTTATATCCCGCCATGCTCAGGAACCCATCCATGTTTTTCCTTATATCCATCCATGCTTAGGAACCCATTCATGTTTTTCCTTATATCCATCCATGCTCAGGAACCCATCCAGCCCATGACATATACTGCCATCCATCCGGTCAGCATTAGTACTGACAATACTGCTCCGGTTACTGGTACTTTTTTTATTACATTTTCCTTACGTGCTTCCCGGATGGAAACACGCAGTGTCATAAGCGCCGCCAGAATCGCGGCGATCCCGATGCATCCGATTGTTTGCGGCGCCTGCCCGCCTTTTAAATAAGAAACCGCTGCCGCATAAAAAAACAAAGCAAGCGGCACAAATGAAAATACCAGCGCCACCGCGGCTGGTCTGGAATGCTTCTTTCCGGAAAATTTATAATTTTTTTCAGACCGCGCTTTTTTCTTCTTCATCCAATACTCCTTTTGCCCCTTTCAGTCCTATCTTGTGCCAGAAAAACATCATACGGAAACAAAAACATCCAATCATACCGCCCAGTGTATTTAAGATGATATCATCCACATCGCAGCTTCCAACCCTTGTCACCAGCTGAATCAGCTCCACCAGCAGACTGACTTCAAAGCTGATCAGCGTTACTTTCAAAACCCCACGGTTGCGGCGGGACAGTAACGGAAAAAACAATCCAAAAGGCACAAAAGCCAGAATATTGCCTGCCAGATTCAAAAATACCGTATACGGGCCGATCACATCATAATACATCAGATACCGCTGGATTTCCCTGAATGGCTTTAAATTATAATGATACTCCCGCCCTACAGAAGTTCTCCCCAGGCTTTCGGCAAAAAATAAAAAATAAACCATTAAGATAAGATAAAGACCGAACAGCAGCCATGCCGCCGTCCGGTACAGTTTTTTATGTTTTTTATAAATCAACTTCCATTCCTCAGCTTATTTTGCACCATACTGTTCATAGTATGCATCAATCGCAGCTTTTAATGTATCATCAATCAGAATTTTTCCATGATATGGCTTCCCATATAAATACTGGATCACTTCCTCCATCGTAACAATCGCATTTGCCGGGAAACCATAGGTATCCTGTATCTCATCCAGCGCACTCTTTTCCCCGCCCAGACCTTTTTCCATCCGGTTCAATGAAACGATCAGCCCGGTAATCTGCACATCTGCCTGCTCCCTCAAAATCGGAACTGTCTCCGCAATCGACTTGCCAGACGTCGTCACATCCTCGATCATCACAATCCTGTCACCGTCCTGTATCTTACTGCCCAGCAAAATCCCTGCGTCTCCATGATCTTTCATTTCCTTGCGGTTGGAGCAGTACCGGACATCCCTGCCATACAGCTTTGCATAAGCAATCGACGTAGCGACACTCAGCGGGATCCCTTTGTAGGCCGGCCCGAACAGAATATCAAAATCATCGCCGTAATGCTCGTGAATGGCCCTTGCATAATATTCCCCCAGCTTCATCAGCTGCGTCCCTGTAACATAGCTTCCTGCATTCATAAAAAATGGAGACCTGCGTCCGCTTTTTAATACAAACTCTCCAAATTTTAATACGTCGCTGTCTACCATAAATCCAATAAATTCTTCTTTATATTGTTCCATGTGAGTATATTCTCCTTTATTGATAAAGTTTTCAGCCTGTCGGCAGGCTAAAAAGATCATTCCTGATGTATGTGATATAGTATACCACCAAATCTGATTTCTTTCAACTCACAAATCCAGACTTTTCCATACCGTTATCACACTGTTTTTTGAAAATGGAAAAGTTCAAAATACAGGCTATGAGGACGACGGATGGAAGGCTTTAAAAAGCCAGCCGGAAGTGGGAATGTAACATTTGTCATCTGTTCCCCCTCTGCTTATTTTCCAGTATATCATAATCCATGATGATTGAAAATGCTTTTTTCAATCATATCCATATTTATGTTACATTGTGGGTTACTTTTCACGGGTCAGGAAGGCGCAGGGTCTGCCCCACTGGGCATAAGCTG
>CANTHI010000268.1 GCA_947653505.1 uncultured Eubacterium sp. | reverse complement strand
GGCAAATTTCCTCTCCCAGCGTCCGCGCAGCCAAAAGATAACATTTTTATGTAAAATGTTGCCTTCTTTACATAAGTTCGCGCTTATGGGGGCAGACCCTGCGCCTTCCTGACCCGTGAAAAGTAACCAAGGCCTTCCGACACATTCATGTGCCGGAAGGCCTTCTCCGAAATAATTTTATGTTTTTTTTCCGCCCGCGATTATGTTTTCCGGAAAATGCTGCATAGTTTCCCTGATGATATCTTTCGAAAAATCCTGCATAGTTTCCCTGATAATATCTGTCCGAAAAATCCTGCATAGTTTCCTTAACTTTTTCGCACGTTCAGGACTTACGCCGCAAGCCCTAACGCTGCAAGTGTCTGCTGTCCGATCGCACCATCCGCTTTCAGCCCATTATCTCTCTGATAGCTTTTCAGTGCACGCTTTGTTCTCGTTCCCATCACACCGTCTGCTGTCCCACAGCTATAGCCGCAACGGTTTAATGTACGCTGCACTTTCTTAATTGTAGCTTTGCTTACGGAGGTCACATAAGGGCATACTCCATCCGGATGCGTATGCGCAGCATGCCCGCCGCAATAATAATACGGATCATCATCTGCATATGGGCAGATTCCTCCGTCATGTGTGTGGGCACGGTGTCCGCCGCAATAATAATAATTCGTATACGAACCCGAGCCGCAGTGTCCGCCTCCATGATGTCCATGCGCATATGCCACCGTTACAGACTGTCCGGCTGTTGTAAAGGAAATCGCACCTATCAGGGCTGCTGCCAGCACGGTACGTTTCATCCGCTTCATAATTTCTTCCCCCTTTTTCTGAATTAACAAAATGATGCCAGTCTTTTCCGTATTTTTAGTATAAAATACATCCGGCAAAAAGGCCAGCGATTCTTTTTTATTTCACCTTTCATAACTAATACGATTGATACCGGAAAATCCTTGCATGCTTTTTATTTTTTATTTTGCACAGGCAAACCATACTGCCATTTCATTTTCTCCTCTGTTTGCCCATGCAAAGTATGGAATCATTTTCAGCTGCACCGGCTCATATTCAGGTTTTTTGTATTTTGTATACAGCTGCTGTTCCGGCCCGGCAGATACTTTTTTCTGTGCCGCTACATACAGCATCGGATATCTGGTCCCTTCGATCGTAATCTCAGACTCTGAAACCGGATGCCCCGGAACGAGCTCAAACTGATGCAGATTCTTTCCATTATCCACTTCTTCCGCACAGTATACAACAGGCCCCCGCATAACCGCCACTCTGCCAAAATCCTCCCGCACGCGGTCATCTGCCTGATAAAACTGCGTTTCCATAGAAAACGTAAATTCCACACACCTGCCCGTTTCCCAGGTCCCTGAAATGTATACATAGCCCTTTTCCTGCTTCCATGTATTATTTTCCAGTCCTTCTGCCTCCCAGTGCTCACACCAGCCTGGAATCCGGACCGCCAGATTCATACGGACTGCCTGTTCCCCGGTATAAGTAATCTTTACGTTTCCATCCCACGGCATCCCCGATTCCACACAAAATCTGGCGGTCTGTCCACCAGCTTGTTTTTCAATCGTCCCTGACAGATGCAGATGCATAAACAGCGTATCGTCATTTTCCGTATATGCATAAGACGGCACCGAGCTGATCATCCTTGCCAGATTCGGCGGACAGCAGGCACAGCCAAACCATTTCTGGCGCACTGGTTTTACATGGAATTTCCGTTCATCTTTATGGCATGCCTCCGGCAGCACTTCCAGCGGATTCACATAGAAAAAGCTCTTTCCATCCAGCGCCATCCCGCTTAATACAGAATTATAAAGCGCCCGCTCCATGACGTCCGCATAAGCCGCATCCGGCTCCATCTCCAGCATCCTTCTCGCAAAAAAGACCAGCCCGATCGAAGCACACGTTTCCGCATAAGCAGTATCATTCGGCAGATCAAACGGGAAAGAAAACGATTCTCCGATATGCGTCCCACCGATCGCTCCGGTAATATACATCTTTTCTGTAACGATGCTGTCCCACAGACGCCTGCAGGCTGCTTTCAGCTGTTCATCGTCCGTCCTTTTTGCCACATCTGCCATTCCTGCGTACAGATAAACAGCCCTTACCGCATGTCCGACCGCTTCGTCCTGTTCCCGGACCGGACGATGCGCCTGATAGTACTGATAGCGTTCTCCCTCCGGCTGCTTCCCCTCTTCTTCACAGTCAAAGTAATACGGCTGCTTTCCACGCTCATTAATAAAAAACTGTGCCAGCTTTAAATAACGCTCTTTTCCAGTCGCCTCATACAGACGCACCAGCGCCATCTCTGCAATTTCATGCCCCGGATACCCTTTGCACTTTCCTTCCTCTGGTCCAAACCGGCTGTCAATATAATCTGCAAATCTCATCGCTGCTTTCAGCAGCCTGTCTTTTCCAGTCGCCTCATAGTAGGCCACCGCCCCTTCGGTCAGATGTCCCAGACAATATAATTCATGATGATCTTTCAGATTGGAAAAACTCTGATCCATCCCATTTATAATATAATAGGTATCCAGATAACCATTTTCCAGCTGCGCCGCGCATACAATCTCTATCGCTTCATCAGCCGTTTTTTCCAGCTCCGGATCCGGATGGCTCACAAGTGAATATGCTACCGCTTCAATCCACTTGGAAAAATCACTATCCTGAAATACAAATCCATAAAAGCGGTCTTCCAGATGATCCATATCTTCCGGAAGCGCCTCAAATCCACGAAATGTATATACCGGCTCATCAAACTGCGCCCCTTTTTCCTGTTTTTCACGCACCAGCTTTCCTGCCACTTTAAAATTACGCATACAAAAACTTGGACTGGCGCCTTCCACCCGGTCATTCAGAATTTCCCACTGATACGGAATGACTTCCGTGCGGACCAGTTCCATTTTCTCTTTCCAAAACCCGTCTGCCGCATGAAACTGACGCAGGCTGACCGGTCTGTTTTTCTTTCCTTTTTCCATCCTTTTACTCCTTACTGAATCGTACAAAATGCAAAACTTTGGCATGAACAGCTTCATATCCCAGTCAATATATCAGACAATCTAAAAAAAATACATGGACAATCCGGCGTTTAACATGTATAATTCGGCAAAAGGAGGCTATTTTATGATTTATTTTTCTGCTGGGAAAGGCCGTATGATCTGCAGCTGCAACACCAACTATATACAGGAAGGCACCCTGCATCCCGACCGGATACTGAAAGAATACGATTTTCTATATTTGAAAAAAGGAACATGGGAAATCTATGAAAATGACATCTGTTATGATCTGAAAGAAAAGCAGCTTCTGATTTTAGAACCGGACAGACACCATTACAGCTTAAAACCATGCAGTCCCGGAATGCACAATATGTATCTGCATTGCAGCCGCCTGCCCGGCGACCTTCCACACGCCGTCAATCCCGGCAGCAGCCCACAATCATCAAAAGCAGCCGGCCATGATCCACTGTCAGATCATGCACGGCCAAAAGCTCCAGGCGCGCAACATCCTCCGGATTTTTTTGTCCCGCAAAAAAATCCGGACACAGAACATCCTTCCGATTATTTTGTACTGCAAAAAGTCACCGACTGTTCTGGAAGCATACAGATCGAGCGTCTTTTTTTACAGCTGATCGAAACCTACTGGTCCGCCTGTACACACCGCATCCTGCGACTGGAATCTTTATTTACCCTGTTGCTTGCCGAGCTGGAAAGCTGCGCGGAAAGCTCAATCTGCACAGATCCTGTTATCACAGAAATTATCCACCAGTTTTATCTGCATCCGGATCGTTTTTTCTCACCGCAGGAGCTTGCGGATACCTTTCATATCAGTGTACGTTCACTCAGCAGCCGTTTTAAAAAAGCCACCGGCACTTCCCTGCACCGTTACCAGATCGATCTGAAGCTGGGCTTTGCCAGTGAGCAGATTCCACTCTACCCACAGCGCCGCTTCAAAGATATCGCTCTGGATCTTGGCTTTTACGATGAGTTTCAGTTTTCCAGATTATTTAAACGCAGGTTTGGTTATTCTCCTTCTGACAAGCGCTGAAATATTCTCACTGATGCTCCGGCTGTATGGCTGATTGCTGTACAGCCGGGTGACTATTTGCTTTTAAGTCCGCGCCTATGAAAGCAGCCCCAGTTCACCCAGCGCATAAGCAATGCCATCTTCATCAATTCCCTTCGTTACAAAATCCGCTTTGTCTTTTAATCCTGCCACCGCATTCCCCATTGCCACACCAGTTGCCGCAAACTCCAGCATATCATAGTCATTCGGCCCGTCTCCAAACGCGATCGTATCCTGCTGTGCGATTCCTGCATATGTAATATATTTCTGCATTCCGTATGCCTTATTGATTCCCTTGCATGTAATCTCTCCGGAATCATGCATCGCAGCTTCAAAGCTGGATTCTGTCACATCACAAAGATCAGACAGCCGCTCCCGGATGCTCTGCACTGGCATCTGTGACTCATAATATACAATCTTTTCGATATCCTTACACTGCTCCAGATGATCCGTCAGCTCCAGATGCTGCCAGATCTGGTCAATCATCTCATCATCCCCCAGCCGCCTGAATCTGGCCATCTGCCGCTTTTTATGCTTTTCAGAAGTTAGCATCCGGTTCTGCGCCTGCGCTGAATAACAGGCGTCCGCTTCATCCAGAAGCGCGGTAATGACACGGATTTCCTCTCCCGTCATAAAATGTGTATATATCACTTTGCCGCCACATTCCACATAAGCGCCTGTAGCTGCCACAATCCCGTCAAAACCTATATCCATCAGCCACGGATAAATCTGTATTCTGGAACGGCCGCTGCAAAGTACGATCTGATGTCCGTTTTGTTGTACCCTTTTCAATGCGGCGGCGGCAGATTCCGGCATTTTGCCCTGAAAATTTACCAGTGTACCATCTACGTCAAAAAACAAAGCTTTTCCCATATAATCCCTCATTTTTCTTAAACCAATTTTATATTTTATTTTTTGTTCTATTTTTTGTTGTATTTTTTGTTCTCATGAAGCAAAACTGCCGCACGGGAGACTATCTCACCCGGATGCGGCAGAATGCGGTTTCCATTTTTATTTTACACAATCACTGTGTGTCTGAATATTTTCTGTCAGAATTTGTTACTGCTTTGCTTAAGATCCGTCATGAAATAAACTTTCATGGCAGCTCCTTACAGATTTTCTTTGAAAAATTTCTCCATCTCTGCTGCTGCAGCTTCTTCGTCATCACCTTCTACAGAAACGGTAATCTCTGTACCTTTTTTGATCCCCATGCTCATAATCGCCATCAGCTTTGTTGCTTCTGCATTCTTACCACCAGCACTGATTGTAATTTTAGAAGCATATTTCTTTGCTTCTTTTACCAGAATCCCTGCCGGTCTTGCATGTACGCCCTGTTCGTCGGTAATTACGTAATTAAATGTTTTCATAAATGTTGTCCTCCTTGTTTTTTAACATAAAAAAACTGCATCATACTCATTTCAAAATCACCAGTGAATGCTTGTTTCCCCTGAGTACAATCCAGCTTTGCCTACTAAAAGTTACAACCTGGCATGTGCTTTCTATTTCCTATAGGAAATTTTACTACATATTCCTGATACTGTCTATCCCAAATCATATCAATACTGTAAGTCCAAATCCCATCGACAAGCTGATTTTCCCA
>CANTHI010000267.1 GCA_947653505.1 uncultured Eubacterium sp. | reverse complement strand
CGGAAAATATTTTAAAGACAAAGAAAAAGCTGAATGAGATGCTGGCGGCAAATACAGGGAAACCGGTAGAAGTCATTGCGCAGGATACGGAACGGGATCATTTCATGGATGCGCAGGAAGCACTCGACTACGGTCTCATTGACAGCATAGTGACGAATCGTGAGTAAGTATAGATCAAGAAGGGGTGAAATGATGCCAGGCAAAATCAGCGATAACAAAGTAAGATGTTCGTTCTGCGGGAAGCCGCAGGAGCAGGTACGGAAGCTGATTGCCGGACCAAAAAACGGAGCATATATCTGTGATGAATGTGTAGATATCTGCTCCGAGATTATCGAAGAGGAGTTCGCGCGGGAAGAAGCTGAGATGGACATGGATATGGAATCTGAAATCGAAACCCCGTTCGAGATTAATCTTCAGAAACCGGAAAAGCTCAAGGCTTTTCTGGATGATTATGTAATCGGTCAGGATGAAGCGAAAAAAGTATTGTCGGTTGCTGTTTATAATCATTATAAACGCATTCTTGCGGATGCACAGCTGGACGATGTGGAGCTGCAAAAGAGCAACATTCTGATGCTGGGACCTACTGGTTCGGGAAAGACTCTGCTTGCACAGACACTGGCGAGAGTACTGAATGTGCCGTTTGCCATTGCAGACGCAACAACACTGACAGAGGCAGGCTATGTCGGGGAAGATGTAGAGAATATTCTGCTGAAACTGATCCAGGCAGCAGAGTATGATATTGATCGTGCGCAGTATGGCATTATTTACATCGATGAGATTGATAAGATTACAAAAAAATCAGAAAATGTATCGATAACGAGAGATGTATCTGGTGAAGGTGTCCAGCAGGCGCTGTTAAAGATTCTGGAAGGGACGAATGCGTCCGTACCTCCGCAGGGTGGCAGAAAGCATCCGCAGCAGGAGCTGATCCAGATTGATACGACAAATATTCTTTTTCTTTGCGGCGGTGCTTTTGACGGACTGGAAAAGATTATTGAGACACGGATGGATCAGAAATCGATCGGTTTTAACGCGGAGATTTCTGAGATATCCAGACGGAATGTAGGAGAAGCATTAAAACAGACGATGCCGCAGGATCTGGTGAAGTTTGGGCTGATTCCGGAGTTCGTCGGACGTGTACCGGTGATGGTTTCTCTGGACTCGCTGGATAAGACAGCGTTGAAGCGTATCCTGACCGAGCCGAAAAATTCTCTGATCAGACAGTACTGCAAGCTGTTTGAGCTGGACGGCATTGAGCTGGAGTTTGCAGAAGATGCGATTGAAGCAATTGCGGATAAATCACTGGAGCGCAAGACTGGTGCCAGAGGTCTGCGTGCCATTATGGAGAGTACACTGATGGATCTGATGTACCGGATTCCGTCGGATGAGACGATTCGTAAGTGTACAATCACAAGGGATGCGGTGGATGAGACCGGAGAACCGCTGATTGAATACAAAAGCGCTTAGCCGGATTTGTCTGCAGCAGAAGGAGAACCATCATGGGTCTCCTTTTTTTGCTTTTCCAATGCGCACTGGCACGAAATGAAAATGAAAGTAACCGTTTGGCAGCGTTTCGTCTGAGCGGTTACAAATGAGGAGATCAGTAAATATGTGTGAAATTATGAAAGTAATGCCTGCGGTATCCCTGCGCGGGATGGTAATCCTTCCGGGCATGATCATTCATTTTGATATTAGCAAGCCGCGTTCGATTCATGCGGTGGAAGAAGCCATGCAGAAGGATGAAAAAATCTTTCTGGTGACTTTAAAAAATAATGATGCAGAGGAGCCTTTGCAGGAAGATTTTTATGAGGTCGGCGTGATTGCGAAGGTCAGGCAGCTGATCAAAATGCCAAATAATATTGTGCGGGTGCTTGTGGAAGGTCTGGAGCGTGCGGGAATGCAGGAAATTGTAGACCGGACGGATTATTATCTGGTACAGGTGCAGCGCTTTGACGAAGAGGCCACAGGCGAAGTGATGCCGCAGGCGCTGGAAGCGATGCTTATGAGCATGAAAGAGACGATTTATAAATACTGTCAGCTGAATCCGCGGACTGGAAGGGATTTTTTAAAGCAGATTGAAGAAACCAGACAGGTGGAGGTTATGATTGATCTGGCGGCGAATAATCTGCCGCTGTATTATGAGCACAAGCAGCAGATTTTGTCAGCGGTTAATCTGATGCAGCGTTATGAAGTATTTATGGGCATCCTGCTGAATGAGCTGGAGGTCATCGCGATCCGCAACGATTTTCAGAAAAAACTGAAAAGCGCTGTGGACAAAAATCAGAGGGAATATATTTTAAGGGAGCAGCTGCATCTGATCCGGCAGGAGCTGGGTGAGACCAATACGGATACGGATGTGGAAAAATTCCGGACAAAGACGGATAAATTAAAGGCGGATAAAGAAATTAAAGATAAACTTTATGAAGAGATCAGCCGGTTTCAGAACCTTCCGGCCAGCTCTTCGGAAAGCGCCGTGATCCGTGGCTATATCGAAGCTTTGCTGGAGCTGCCCTGGAAAAAAGGTTCCAAAGACAATAAAGACATTAAAAACGCGGAGCGGATCTTAAATGAAGACCATTATGGGATGGAAAAGGTCAAGGAGCGCGTGCTGGAGTTTCTGGCTGTCCGGAATCTGACCAGTAAAGGCGACAGTCCGATTATCTGTCTGGTAGGCCCTCCGGGAACCGGAAAGACGAGCATTGCAAAGTCGGTGGCGTCTGCGCTGGATAAAAAATATGTCCGCATCTGTCTGGGCGGCGTACGGGATGAGGCAGAGATTCGCGGTCACAGAAAGACGTATGTAGGCGCGATGCCGGGAAGAATTATATCAGGATTAAAGAGTGCAGGCGTAAACAATCCACTGATGCTTCTGGATGAGATCGACAAGCTGGGAAGCGATTTTAAAGGAGACCCGGCGTCTGCACTGCTGGAGGTTCTGGACAGTGAGCAGAATAACCGGTTCTGCGATCATTATATTGAAGTTCCGGTTGATTTATCAGAAGTGCTGTTTATCGCGACTGCCAATGATGCGGGCAATATCCCAAGACCCCTGTTAGACCGTATGGAGCTTATTGAGGTATCCAGTTATACCGAAAATGAAAAGCTGCATATCGCAAAGGAGCATCTGATCGCGAAGCAGATGAAGAAAAACGGTCTGAAAAAAGACCAGCTGGCGATCAGTGATAAAGCGCTGGCAAGGATGATCAGCGGCTATACAAAAGAGGCGGGGGTCCGCAATCTGGAACGCAAGATCGGGGCAGTCTGCCGGAAAGCGGCACGGATGATTTATGAAAAAGAGCGGGAAAGTGTCCGTGTGACGGGCAGTAATCTGGAAAAATATCTGGGTATTGTCCGCTATACGCCGGAGCTGATCAATGAAAAAGACGATGTGGGCATTGTCCGGGGTCTGGCATGGACGAGCGTTGGCGGCGTCACGCTCGAGGTCGAGGTAAACTGTATGCCGGGAAAAGGCGAGATGAAGCTGACCGGCAAGCTTGGCGACGTGATGAAAGAGTCGGCAATGGCAGCTTTAAGCTGCGTCCGTGCGCTTGGCGAAGAATATCATATCAAAGACGACTACTTTACGAAGCATGACTTCCATATTCATATTCCGGAGGGGGCGACGCCCAAAGATGGCCCGTCAGCCGGAATCACGATGTCCGTAGCGCTGCTGTCGGCAGTAACCGGCATTCCGGTACGTGCCGATGTGGCAATGACTGGTGAGATTACGCTGCGGGGCAGGGTCCTGCCGATTGGCGGCTTAAAAGAAAAGCTGCTTGCCGCTAAAAATGCAGGTATACGGACGGTCTGCATTCCAAAGAAAAACGAAAAGGATTTGTCTGAGATTGATGATGAGATTACAAAGGGAATGAAAATCATTCTCTCAGAACAGATCCGGGAGGTGCTGGATGCTGCGCTTGTGCACAAATAGTCCGCTGCGGGATGCACCGGGAACCAGAGGGGAGGAAGATGGACGATGATTATAAGGAACGTGGAGCTGGAGACCGTATGCGGGATTACGAGCAGGCTTCCGGAAAATACACTGCCGGAAATCGCATTTGCCGGAAAATCGAATGTCGGAAAATCATCCCTGATTAATGCGCTGATGAACCGGAAGGCTCTGGCGCGTACGTCTGCACAGCCCGGAAAAACGCAGACGATTAATTTTTACAATATTAATCATGCGATGTATCTGGTAGATCTGCCAGGGTATGGCTTTGCAAAAGTGCCGGAATCAGAACGGGTAAAATGGGGAAAAATGATAGAGCGCTATCTGCACGGCTCCCGTCAGCTGCTGGCTGTATTTCTGCTTGTGGATATCCGTCACAGCCCGTCTGCCAATGACAAAACAATGTATGAATGGATCGTATATCAGGGCTTTCGCCCGATGATCATAGCGACCAAGCTGGATAAGCTAAAGCGCAGTCAGGTGCAGAAGGCTGTAAAGGAAGTGCGGGAAGGGCTCGGCCTGCAGGCGGATGATCTGCTCATTCCGTTTTCTGCGGAGACAAAGCAGGGCAGGGATGAGATCTGGCAGGTGATGGACAATCTGACCGGATGGGTGGAGCCGGAAAAGAAACAGAAAGGAAAAGCATGAAGCAGAAATATCTGTTTGTGGCAGCTATGCTGCTGGGATTGTTACTGGCGGGAGTCCTGCTTACCAATATTTATGTCGCGAAAGAGCGCGGGGGAGGAAACGCTCACGGGCACAGCCACGACAATGTGGAAACAAACAAGCAGGAGTTTCATATTCTGACGTCTTTTTATCCGATGTATATCGCTGCGAAAAATATTGTGGGAGACTGTGACGGGGTTATTCTGGAAAATCTGAGTGAACCGCAGACCGGCTGTATGCACGATTATCAGCTTACTACCGAGGATATGCGCAGAATCTCCCTTGCAGACGCCTTTATTATCAATGGGGGCGGCATCGAAAGCTTTCTGGGGGATGTCACAGGGCAGTATCCGCAGCTGGCTGTCATCAATGCCAGTGCACATGTACAGCTGCTGGAGGATAACGCCCATGTCTGGATGAGCATTCCGGATCATATGACGCAGGTGCGTACGATTACGGACCAGCTTGCCGGGCTGGATCCGTCGCACGCATCTGTTTATAAAGAAAACGGGAAGCGGTATCTGGACCGTCTGGAAGAACTGCGCCAGAGCCAGCAGGAGGTTGCGGAAAAATGTAAGGCAGACAATATCCTGATCTTTCATGAGGCGTTTGCGTATGTCGCGAAAGACTATGGTCTGCACGTCTCCGGCGGTATGGATCTGGATGAAGAGCGGCAGGTCAGTGCCGGAGAAGCGGCGGATCTGCTTGCGCAGATCAAAGAGCATCAGGCTGGCATGATTCTGGCAGAAGAACTGTACGGCAGGCAGATGTGTGAGATGATGCAGAGAGAGACGGATGTTACGGTTATCTATCTGGATCCATGCGTACGGGGAGAATATGATGCGGATCATTATTTCATCACGATGAAAGAAAATATAGAACGGATGAAAGAAGCATGGTCCGCAAGAGAAATACAGACCGGATGAAAACATAAAAATCCGGAAAAATAATATCAGGAGTTTGTTATGCGGAAAATTATACACCCGTGCGGACTGCACTGCATCAAAATCAATCATCTGGGCGTTACGATCGGCACACAGGAAATACTGACAGATATCAATCTGCAT
>CANTHI010000266.1 GCA_947653505.1 uncultured Eubacterium sp. | reverse complement strand
AGAAAGAGCTGGTTCGTCATAAAGATGATGGATACAGTATGCGTTATCCCAGAAAATACGGAAATCTTCTGCTTTTGGCTTTAAATTTGCGAATCGTTTTACAACTTCATCTGAATAGGAAATACCGGTTGGATTTGAATACTTTGGCACACACCAGATCCCCTTGACAGATGCATCCTGATTGACATACTGTTCTACCAGATCCATATCCGGGCCATCGTCCCGCAGTGGAATATTCACCATTTCAATGTCAAACATTTCCGTGATTTTAAAATGTCTGTCATATCCTGGTACCGGACACAAAAATTTTACTTTATCCAGTCTGCACCACGGTACGGAACCATTCACTCCTTTGACCATAGATCGCACAACCGTATCATACATAATGTTCAGACTGGAATTGCCGCATACAATGACATTATCTTTTGCTACGCCGAGCATACCTGCCATCATGCGTCTGCATTCTCCGATCCCATCCCAGTCTCCGTAGTTTCGCGTATCGTTTCCAAGCACCGTATTCATATCCGATTCATCGTTGATGACGCTCAGCATCGGCATGGATAATACCAGCTGGGAAACGCCTGGCTTGCCTCTTGCCATATTAAAAGAATGTCCCTTAGCCTCTTCTGTTTTAAATTGTTCCTGCAGATCAGCGATGACGGATACTAATTCCTCGCGGGTCATATCTGCATATGTTTTCATTCTGCCTCATCTCCTTTTTGTATTTTGTCAGGTTTGCCGGCACAAACGGCACCTGTTTCGTATTATATCATATTAAAAATTTTCTGCCGATAACACAAATGCATTACCGGATCTTTCCCCTGATGCGCTGTAGCGCATTATCTACTGCTTTTGGAGTTTTTCCCATATGTTCCGCAATCTGATGATAATTCATCCCATCCAGATACAGTGCCAGTACCTGACGTTCCATACGGCTTAGGCGCTCATTTGCCTGCCTGAGCAGCAGCCTTACCGTTTCCTGACTAATAAATAAGGTCTCAGGATTCCATGTCTGCGGATTGTTTCCTGTCTCCAGATACATGACATCCTTTCCCTCCTGTCCGGCATCCAGCGGTACATACGTATTCAGTGGCGCATGTTTTTTCCGCTGCGATGCTTCTACCGCTGTATACATCTGCCGGCTGATACACAGCTCTGCAAAATAATAAAAGGACACATCTTTATCCGGCTGGTAATCCTGCACAGCCTTAAACAGCCCGATCATTCCTTCCTGTATCAGATCTTCCGTTTCACCTCCAATCAGATACAGCGCATTTGCACGCTTTCGTACCAGATTTTTATATTTTTCCATCAGATAATCCATAACCTGTGTCTGTCCGTTCCGCAACAGCCCGATCAGCTGCTCATCCGATACATCCTTGTATTTATCCTGTTCCATATGGCTCCTGTTTTTATCTTTCCTTCATTCTCTGCCTGACAATTTCATAAGCAAGCACAGCGGCGGCGGCTGACGCATTTAATGACCCAATCTGGCCCTTCATCGGAATAGCAGCGGTAAAATCGCACTGCTCTTTTACAAGCCTGCTGACGCCCTCTCCTTCATTTCCGATGACCAGGCCGACTGGTCCGGTCAGATTCTGACGGTACATCAGCTCTCCGTCCATATCCGCACAGACAAACCAGATGCCGCGTTCTTTTAACTCACGGATCGTCTGGCTCAGATTTGTAACCTTCGCAACAGGCGTATAGTGAACTGCTCCTGCTGACGCCTTTACAGCCGTGGCAGTCAGGCCGGACGCATGCCGTTTCGGAATAATCACACCGTGCGCTCCTGCCAGATTTGCCGTTCTGATCACCGCTCCCAGATTATGCGGATCTTCCACATTATCCAGAACGATCACAAACGGGTCCTCTCCCTGAGACTTTGCTTTTGCCAGAATCTCTTCCACGCTGGCATATTCATAGGCAGAGGCCACCGCGATGACCCCCTGATGCTTTTTCGTCTCAGACATCCGGTTCAGACGTTCTTTGCCGACAAACTCTATAATCGTGTCCGTTTTCTTTGCTTCCCGCAGAATCGTCTGTACCGGCCCGTCTTTACAACCATCCAGAAGAAACAGCCTGTCGATCGTTTTTCCACTGCGGAACGCCTCTAAAACGGGATTTCTTCCTTCTATTTTTGACGTGGACACGTCATCTTCTGCCGCATCCTTTTTATTTTCTGCACTATTTTTTATATTCTGTTCCTTTTCCACATCCATCGTTCTTCTACCTGCCACCATTCCTTACCATCATTTTCAGGCTGTCTGGTTCCAGACAGATTTTTCCCTGATACTGCATCACATTATAATTTTCTAAACATTTACATGTCCACAACTATCCGTTCCGGATCTGTTTTTGCAAAACAGGATTCCTGCTATTTTGCTTTTATTCATGATCATAAATATCATCACCATAAAAATTCCGCGTTTCCGTCCCCTGACGTTCTCTGGGCGTATAGCCTTCCACAGCGGTTTTCACAAGCTCCAGCAGGCGATCCATATTTCCGGTCAGATACAGATACCCCATCAGAGCTTCAAATCCGGTCGCCCTGCGGTAATCATTTACCGATGCATTTTTTGACGTCGTATAGGACTTTGCGTTTCTTCCGCGCTTGTAAATCTGCACTTCTTCTTCTGAGAGCAGCGGCATCAGCAGTTCCATCATTTCAGACTGCGCCTGTGCTTTGACAAACCGGCTGGTCTGCTGGTGCAGTCTGTTGACCGGCTGATTGCCCTGCCCTACGACCACGGTCCGGATCACAAGCTCATATATCCCGTCGCCAATATAGGCAAGCGTCAGAGGGGAATAGTTTCTCACATCCTGCCGGTCCAGTGAAAACCGCTGCCTGATACAGGCATCCGGATCAAATGTTATCTGCTGATTATGCACGTTTCCACGTAACCCCTTCTCTTGTATCTTTTAATAAAATTCCTTTTTGTGCCAGCTCCTCCCGTATCTGGTCCGCCCTTGCGAAATCTTTCTTTTTTCTCGCTTCCTGACGTTCCTGTATGAGCTTTTCAATCTCTTCGTCCAGCACCTCTTCTTCCCCATCCAGCAGGATGCCGAGTACGTCACACAAGGTCTGCAGCCGTCCATACATCTGATTCAGATAGCAGCCGGAGCTTTCTGCCGAAACATTTGTATTGATATATTTTACAAGCTCAAAAACAGCAGACACAGCATCTGCCGTATTGCAGTCGTCTTCCATCGCAGCTTCAAATTTTTTCTGAAATTCCACAGAGCCGTCATACAATGCCAGCTCTTTTTCAGACATGGCATCCTCTGTCACACTGCCAGTCTCATGAAAAACCGCTTTCTGCAGCCGTTTCAGATTTTCCGCGGCTGTGCGGATACGCTCCAGTCCGCTCTTAGCCGCCTCCATCAGCTCCGCGCTAAAATTCAGCGGGCTTCTGTAATGCGCACTCAGCATAAAAAACCGCAGCACCTGCAGATCATATCTGTCCGCGATTTCCCTTACCGTAAAGAAATTACCGCTCGATTTTGACATTTTCTGATGATCAATATTCAGAAATCCGTTATGCATCCAGTAATGGGCAAATTCTTTTCCACTTGCCGCCTCCGACTGCGCGATCTCATTTTCATGATGTGGAAAGATCAGATCCTCGCCGCCGGCATGAATATCAATCGTATCACCCAGATATTTTTTCGACATCACAGAGCACTCAATATGCCATCCCGGGCGTCCTTCTCCCCACGGGGAATCCCATGCAGGCTCCCCTTCTTTCTTCGGCTTCCACAATACAAAATCAAACGGATCTTCTTTCAGCTCTCCGGTTACTTTAATATCGCGGTGTCCGGCCTGGAGATCTTCCAGATTTTTATGGGACAGCTTTCCATAAGAAGCAAATTTCCCCGTCCGGTAATACACCGTACCATCTTCTGTCGCATAAGCATACCCTTTTTCTATCAGGTCCCGGATCATTCCGATCATGCCGTCAATTTCCTGCGTCGCCAGCGGATGCACGGTTGCCGGACGGATATTCATACCTTCCATGTCTTTTTTGCATTCCGCAATATAACGGCTGGAAATCTCGCTGGCGTCCACACCCTCTTCCTGCGCTTTTTTAATTATTTTATCATCCACATCCGTAAAATTTGATACAAAATTCACATCATAGCCTTTATATTCCATATATCTGCGGAATGTATCAAATACAATCATCGGTCGTGCATTTCCGATATGAATCAGATTATAAACCGTCGGACCACATACATACATCCGTACTTTTCCTTCTTCAATCGGCACAAACTCTTCCTTCTGTCTTGTCAGTGTGTTATAAATTTTCATCGTTTTTCCTCTCTATCACGAAACAGATTCCAAGCATAGCCAGACTTTTTTTATGAAATGTCCGCATGCTTTTTACAGCCGCCGCAGCCATCGCAGCCGCCTCCAGACGCAGCTACCGGAAAGCTTCCCTCGTACATCGAAGAAAGCATACATACAGCATATGCCGCAATGCCCTGTTTCGTACCGGTAAAGCCGAGTCCTTCTTCTGTTGTCGCTTTGATATTTACCTGATTTTTTTCCAGATGAAGCGTATCCGCGATGTTTTGTTCCATCTGGCCAATATAAGGCCGCAGCTTCGGCTGCTGCGCCACAATAGTAGCATCGATATTTTCAATGACATACTGTTCTTTGAAAATCAGGTCTCTTACATGCTCCAGCAGCTTCAGACTGCTGATACCCGCATAAGCTTCATCCGTATCCGGAAAATGCTTTCCAATATCGCCAAGCGCCGCGGCGCCCAGCAGGGCATCCATGATCGCATGTATGACCACATCCGCATCCGAATGCCCTGCCAGTCCGGACTCGTATGGAATATCCACTCCGCCTAAAATCAGCCTGCGTTCTTTTGTCAGTCTGTGTACATCATATCCCATTCCAACACGCATATATGATTTCTGTCCTTTCTGAATCTGATCTCGTTACTGTCAGTTCTGTTTTCTATATACTGGCAGTTTTGTTTTTCCTGCCGCTTTATAACCTGATTCCTGTAGCGCAGGATTTTTTTCCTGTTACTTTATATATTGCGAGACATTGCTGCTGTCTACCGGCTCGAACGGCACCCAGACATATTGTCCATCCTCTGAAATGCCTTCCACCTTCTTTGCAGAAGAACCGGAAGCCAGCGCGGCAGCTACCTCAACTGCTGCCTGTCCCTGCCCGGCGCCCGGCTGGTACACGGTAAACGCCATTTCTCCATTCTGAATCGCAGCGCATCCGTCTGCTGTAGCGTCCACACCAAGAATCAGGATGCTGCCCGGATCTTTGCCTGCCTTTTTACAGGCTTCCACAACACCGAGCGCCATCGTATCGTTGTTACAGATCACACAGTCCGCTTCCCTTCCGGTCTGCATAAAAATCTCAAACATCTCTGCCGCCTTCTCCGCTGACCAGTCCGCATTGTCTTCAAACACATAGTGAACGGTTTTCCCGCTTTCCGCAAATGTCCGTTTTACTCCTTTGGTACGTCCTGCGGTCGCAGAATGTCCGGTAGGTCCCTTCATCAATACGACATTAATCTCATTTTGCGACGCCAGCTTTTCCAGTACATACCGGGCCTGAAACTCTCCTGCCATCGTATCGTCAGAGCCTACATACATATAAGCGTCTTTTTCTGTGTTCCTGCTGTATTTGCCTGTGCCACCATATATACTA
>CANTHI010000265.1 GCA_947653505.1 uncultured Eubacterium sp. | reverse complement strand
GTTGATGCAGAATACTTAGAACTTCTTGCATTCTGGAAAAGTCACAGGCAGACAGATCACCGCCTCCCATCCGGCGTCCGCATAGCCAATACGCAACACTTTTATGTAAATTGTTGCATATACTCTTAAGTTCGCGCCTATGGGAAAATACCGCATGCCTCCCCTTAAGCCTCCAGCCCATACCACTGTATTTTCCACCCATCCCCCTGCCGTACAAATTCAAATGTCAGGTACAAGAAGCTGTCCGCCTGCGTACTGTCCTTAAATTCCAAAGAAACAATATAACTGCCCTCCCTAAGACGCTGTTCATCCATCGCATACAACCCTTTGATTGTAAAATGGCTGGCGGTGCCGCTGCCTTCATAGACAGTCAAATCCCCGTCAAAAGAATCGGACAGGTATCTTTTAAGACTGTCTGCGTCCTTTTGAAAATAAAACGCTGCAAATTCTGTGATTATGTTTTGGATCTCTTTCTGATCTTCCATACGCAGCGGCGTGCCGGACTGGTTATCCTGCTGTCTGAAAGACTGTGAACCGGAGTCAGGCTACAGCGCAAAAGTATCTGCAATCACTGGCAGTTCTCTGCCCCAGCCTTCTTCTGCTTCTTTCGGATAGCAATAAAAAATCCCCCACAAATCTTTGTCAGATTTCCTGAATGCCGCATAATTTATTATATCACCAGTTTGCTTTTTTAATCTGCCGTTTTCTTCCCGATACCCATCCGCTGTTAACTGCCGGAGCACTTCATCAGATGTCTGATCTTCAAAACAAAAAATCCAGATCCAGACCCGATCATTTGCCTGCGCTTTCCATTCCCGTGCACCAGTCTGCACCCATTCACCGTCTGTCAGATAAATCGAAAATCCATCGCCTGCAGCAAGCCGCGCTCTTTTTTGCTCCGCAAGTCCCTCTTTCATAAAGGTAAGCATCTTTTTCCCTTCCTGCGGATTCCTATCGGATGCCGGGACATCTGTTTCCGGTGCCGGGGCATCTGTATCGGATACTGGAACATCTGTTTCCGGTGCCGGGGCATCTGTATCGGATACCGGAACATCTGTTTCCGGTGCCAGAGGATCTGCATCTTCCGGAAGATGGCGTTTCCACCAGATATCCTGTCCGTACCGGGCCATGCAGATCTGATCTGTATCGTTTGTTTTTGCATACTGTAAGGTCAGAATCTCTTTTTGGGAATCGTGTTCTTCATAAGGCTGTACTTCAACCGTTATCGTCTGGTTATTTGATATGCATTGTCCGGTTCCGCCGGCTCCGATACCTATATAATAACGGAAATCTCCGGATGTGGATATTTCCATTTCATTCCCGTATGAAATACTGGTTCCCCATTCCGTAAGATCTGTCCGTCCGGTATCGATCTTCCATATGCCTGCCATCTGCTCCAGCATATTTTGCGAGGCACTGTTTTTCGGATGGTTTTCTGAAATCTTTTTCTGCTGTGTATTTTTGCTGCTCTCCTGTGCCATTTTCTGCACAGGTACATCTGAAACGGTACATCCGGCAACCGTAACAGGCAGAACTGCTGCCAGTGCACAGACAGCAAATACAGCCTGGCCATTTTTCTTTTCCGGCCTGCTTAAAATACTTTCAAAACGTTTTTTCATAACCTGCTTTCCTCCATAAAAATGGGTGGATAAAGCCGTTTTTGCCTGATACTGTCTGTTCATGACTGAAAGCAGCGCTTCTGTATATGCTATGCGCGTTTCTTCGCCTGCGCCCTGCACGACGCAGTCATCACAGGAGATTTCCATATCTGCAGCCGCTTCCTTTACCATCAGCCAGATCAGCGGATCAAACCAGCAGACCGCGTTTGCAGCTGTAAAAAGCAGTTTTATCCATACATCCTTCCGTTTGAAATGTACCAGCTCATGTTTCAGGATAAAATATATCTCTTCCGGGGAATATTCCAGCTTTGGCAGAACGAGCACCGGATGAAAAAAGCCGATGACCATAGGGCCTGCCGCCTGCTTCAGATACATAACGGGCAGTCCCCTCCTGATCTGTAATTCTTTTTTTAAGGACAAAAATATACTCCACATCTCTTTTTCCTGCATCCGCATCCCCTGTTTCCTGACCCTGCACCCTGCATGCAGATAAGCAGCCAGATGTACAGCCAGAAAACCGAGGAAACCTGCCAGCCAGATCAGGGCAGCCAGATCCAGCACCGTCATCTGAAAACCACCTGACTTTGGCTGCACCGATACCGGCGTTGTCATCTGTGGTGGAATCCCAACGGTTATCATTCTGTAAGGCGCCTTTTGTACTATTGGTGTCTGTGTCCGGACTATTTCTGCATTTTCTGTATGCTGCAAAAACACCTGTGGCAGTCCATCTGTCAAAGCCCCCGCTTTCCTTAGTGGAAACAGCAGGCACAGGGCAAGAAAAATCCAAATCCGGTATTTCCACTTTGCCGCGTATCGTTTCTGTAAATACGGCCCCAGCAGAAGCAATACCGCCGTGATCAGACTGACCGGCACACAGACTTCCCAGACAGCCAGAAAAATATTTGTGATCATTGCATGTATCATTGCCCTTCCTCCTGCACACGGTCCAGAAACTCCCTGAGTTCCCTAAGGTCTTCCTCTTTCAGCTCCCTGCTGTTATAAAGTGTGGCAACCATATTTTGTATAGAATTATGATACAGCTTTTCCAGAAAATGTCTGCCTTCCCTGGAACAGTATTCATTTTCTGATATGGCAAATGTGTACAGGTTGCAGCCCTCAGAACGGTCACAGTTTAAAAATCCCTTTTTTGACAGACGGGACAATGAAGTCATCAGCGTAGACAGCTTCCATTGCCTGCTACCCTGCAATTGCTTCAAAATATAGCTGGAAGTAACCGGGTGTCCCGCTCTCCAGACTGCCTGCATAATTTCCAGCTCCGCTTCCCCAAGTTTTTTCATTGTATGGCACATCATCAGTTCCTCCTTATACTGTTGTATAATTTATTATGCATTCGTATAATCAAAATGTCAAGATATTTTTTCAGATTCAGGAGTGAGCAGTGATTTTGCGAAGCAGACTTTAAATATCGAAAAATCCTGTTGACAAATCTGTCTAATGATGTTAGACTTATCTTGTCTAAAGTCATTAGACAAGATAAAACCAGACTGTTTCAGAAAAAATAAATTCATTTTTAAACAGAAAGGAGACACAATGGAACAATACAAATTAGGTGAAATGGAACAAAAATTTGCGGATCTGATCTGGAAGCATGCCCCAATCCGCTCTGGAGAACTGGCTGTACTTTGCGCAGAAACGTTTGGCTGGAAACGTACAACGACTTATACGATGCTAAAACGTCTGTGTGAGCGGCATCTGTTTGCCAATGAAAAAGGTGTCGTTTCGGTCCGGATGACAAAGGAAGATTTTCAGGGCGCCCAGGGTGAACAGTTTGTAAACGAAACGTTCAACGGCTCCCTGCCCCACTTTCTGACTGCATTTACAAGACGGAAAAAGCTGGACAGCGAAGATATCCGGAAACTAAAACAGCTGATTGATGAATACGGGGAGGATGAAGATGATTGAGAGGCTTTTTATCCGGATTCTGAATATGAGCCTGACGGCGGGCATCATAATTCTGGCCGTGCTTGTTCTCCGGCTTCTGCTTAGAAAAGCACCCAGACTGTTTTCTTATTGTCTGTGGTCCGCTGTTTTATTCCGGCTGCTGTGCCCGCTGTCATTTTCTGCGGCGTTTTCTCTTTTTTCAGTACTTTCCGTCCCTTCTTCTGATCCGGAAAGCATTGGATATATTCCACAGTTCCTGCCTGTGCGTACGCAGACAGAACGCTCTTATCTGACAGATCCGGGACAGGCAGACGACGGACTTTCCAGGACTAACGACGCCATGCAAACAGAAGCATCCGGAAAAACTATTGCAGACCGGCACCAGACATCCAGCCAGCCGTTCATCCGCCAGCTGACAGCCACCGCCTCTTACATCTGGATATGTGGCATGGCAGTCATGCTATGGTACAATCTTTGGAATTATCTAAAATTAAAACGAAGCTTAAAAACCGCCTCCTGGGATAAGGAAAATGTTTATCTTACACAGGAGCTTTCTGCGCCTTTTGTCACCGGTATCCTGCGTCCGAAGATCTATCTGCCACAAAATCTGGGCGAACAGGAAAAGCCCTATGTACTGCTTCATGAGCAGATCCATATCAGACGGAAAGACCATATTTTTAAGCTGCTTGGTTTCATTGCCCTTTGTCTGCACTGGTTCCATCCGCTCGTCTGGGCAGCCTTTTTCCTGAGTGAAAAAGATATGGAGATGTCCTGCGACGAAGCAGTCATCCGCCAAACCGGCAGCAGCATAAAAAAAGAATACTCCGCTTCCCTGCTGTCAATGGCATCCCCAAGACCTAAAATAACCGGAACGCCGCTGACTTTTTGCGAAGGAGATCCCGCAGGGCGCATTAAAAATATTCTCCGCTATCAGAAGCCGCCAGCAATCGTTGTAAAAAGCGCAGCCCTTCTTTGTATAACTGCTGTCGTCATCCTGCTTGCCAACCCGCAGAAAACGACAGACGCAAAGGAGCAGGTTCCGGCTGACATTCAGTACCAGCAGCATACAAACAGCCCGCAGAAGGTACAGGACCAGCAGGATTCACAAAACCACCAGAAGGTACAAAACCAGCAAAAGGTACAGAATCAGCAAAAGGTACAGAATCAGCAAAAGGTACAGAATCAGCAGAAGGTACAGAATCAGACGGATACAAAAAAGCAGGTTCCGGCTGACATGTTATACTCCTCTGCGCTTATTCACTTCACGGATCTGGAAAAACAGCTGCTTCCGGATGGTGTCGTGCAGCCCGGCAGAACCTTTTACACGCTGAATATCCGCAGTATTGCCAAACGCAGACGTATCATAGATGCTTTTATCGAACCAGACGATTTATTTCCTTTCAGTGGAAAGGATTCCATTCCTTTTGCTGACAGCTGCCAGTTTTTTATCAATTACAGTCTGAATCAGACCAGCTGGAAAGAAGTTTCATTTTCCCGTTTTGCACAGGCAGTCAATCAGGGTGGATTTTATCTGCCAAAATCATGCCTGCTTGGTTTTGAAAATCAGACGATTGTGTGTGCGTTTTTGGAAAGCGCGTATGAGCCTTATGGCGTTTATCCAGCGCAAATGCTTTCCGGACAATTCTACGATCCGGAAGAAAACGACGCAGATGCCCTGACAAAAGAATATTCGCTAATCGCTTCTGAAACGATGGATATTTGTGAACGGGAAGGAGATGAAACGATCGAAGTATACAAAAACCCGGTTGATGATAACGTCATTGTGTCCTTCCGGGCAGCAGACAGGAGTACGCTCTATATGCAGGATGCCAGTCTCTCCAGAGCCGGCTGGACAAACATCTATCTGGGCACAGAGCATGGAACACCTTTTATTTTGCAGGTAAACATCGAAGACCGCTGGAATTATGGCAGCTACCGCTATCAGGTATACCGGCTGGATAAGCAGGGCCGCCCTCTCATTGCCGCCTCTTCAGAATTTGCATTTGAACTCGGGGAAGGAAGCCGGCTCATTTATGATGATGACCTGTTTCAAAAATGGATCACTCTGATGGAATCGTATCTGAAAAACAGCCGGCTGCTCATCAGTACACAGAGTACGATAATACGGGAAATGTGGCTGAAAAGAACGAACAGATCGACGGT
>CANTHI010000264.1 GCA_947653505.1 uncultured Eubacterium sp. | reverse complement strand
TATCTCGTCTTCCTGTATAGCTGATAAAGATATCCTCCAGCGTCGGCTCTTTGGAATGTATACTGAGTAATTCATCATATGCAAAAGAAATACCGTCTTTCAGCTCAAAA
Organism: uncultured Eubacterium sp.; assembly: GCA_947653505.1. The sequence goes on along the minus strand of CANTHI010000264.1, from coordinate 5,589 downwards.
GCATCCATTGTATAATGCTGCCGGGTACCCTGATACAGGCAGGTAATATCAACGCGATGACTGCTGTTTTGCTCTTTCAGACGTCTGGGTGTATCCATAGCAACAATGTTTCCATTGGAAATAAAAGCTACCCTGTCGCATAAAAGATCTGCATCCAGCATATTATGTGTAGTCAGAAATACGGTCGTGCCTTTTTGCCGCTCTTTTTCTATTATTTTGCGGAATAAGACCGCTCCGGAGGGATCAAGGCCGCTGGTCGGTTCATCCAGAAATAAAATCTTTGGATTGCTGATTAAAGCTCTTGCCATACTGACACGCTGACGCATCCCTTTGGAGTAAGAGGATACCGGTTTTTTGCGAAAATCCCGCTTTAGCTCCAGCTCGTCAAGCAGTTCTTCTGCATCCCTCAGCTGCTCCCTGGGATAAAAGGAAGAAAAGTAACGCAGATTGTCAAGGGCACTCAGATTTGTATACAAATAAGGAAACTCAAACAAAACGCCAATCTTTTGAAAAAATTCCTGCGTATGGGTACTTCTGACATCTTTTCCGGACAAAGACGCCGTCCCGCCATACCCTTTCAGAATGCCGGTCAGTATCTTCTGGGTCGTAGACTTTCCGGAGCCATTTGGCCCCAGAAAGCCAAAGATTTCTCCATCTCCCACGGTAAAATTCAGACCATGTAATGCCTGCTTTTCCTTTCCGTAAGAAAAAGTCAGGTCTGCTACTTCAATCATTCGTCATTCCCCCATTTCCCATATGATTTTTCCTTTTTTTCCTGCTCCCGCCGGTTCCACCATTTCACAAACTTTATTTTGAGCGGGACGGAAATCACAAGCACCATCACAATCACAAGCCACCAGTACCATTCCAGATTCAAAATCATCATCGCTGCCTCCTTCTTATTATTTACTTACAGTTCCTAAGCTTTAAGGAAAATTCTTTTGATGGGTTAAGCATACGGATGCTATTTGAAGCCTGTGTGAGTCTGATGTGAAGTTTGTGTGAATAGTAACGTGAAATTTTCCATTCCAATAAAATTCCTATTGACATACTAGGAAAATAGGAATATACTGGCACTATGCAAAATCCTACAGGATTACTATGAAAACAAACAGACAAATAAGCGGTTCTTTCAAAAGTGAAAGATAACAGATCATGGCTATGAATCTTACACAAAGGAGAGTTAACAATGGCAAAGAAAACAAAAAAAGACAGAAACTTACACAGAAACTTACGATTTGAAACACTTCAGCTCCATGCAGGGCAGGAACAGCCGGATCCGGTGACGGATGCACGGGCGGTTCCGATTTATCAGACTGCTTCTTATGTATTTCATAATTGTGATCATGCCGCAGCACGGTTTGGACTGGAAGATGCGGGAAATATTTATGGAAGGCTGACGAACCCGACACAGGATATTTTTGAACAGCGGATTGCAAAACTGGAAGGAGGGATTGCTGCTCTGGCGGTAGCGTCCGGAGCGGCGGCGATTTCTTATACGATTCAGAATCTGGCTCTGGCGGGCGGACATATTGTAGCTGCGGAGAATATTTATGGCGGTACTTACAATCTGCTGGCCCACACACTTGTACAGTATGGGATTACAACCACGTTTGTGAATCCTTCGGATACGGCAGCGGTTGCGGCAGCTATACAGGAAAATACAAAAGCGGTCTTTATCGAGACACTGGGCAATCCAAATTCGGAGGTAACAGATATCGAAGAAATTGCGAAGGTTGCACATGCACATCAGATCCCGCTCGTTGTTGACAATACATTTGCAACGCCATATCTGGTCAGGCCGGTTACTTATGGTGCGGATATTGTGGTACATTCCGCGACAAAATTTATCGGCGGACATGGGACTGCGATCGGCGGTGTGATTGTGGACTCTGGCAGATTTGACTGGGAGGCGTCTGGCAAATTTGCGCATATTACGGAACCAAATCCGAGTTATCATGGAATCAGTTTTACTAAGGCAGTGGGTGCGGCAGCGTTTGTGACAAGTATCCGTGCGGTTTTACTGCGGGATACGGGCGCTACGCTTTCGCCATTTCATGCTTTTCTGTTTCTGCAGGGGCTGGAGACGCTTTCTTTAAGAGTGGAACGTCATGTTGAAAATGCCCTGAAAGTGGTACAATATCTGAATGATCATCCGCAGGTAGAGGCGGTGCACCATCCTTGCGTAAGTAAAGATGCTAAACAGCGGGAATTATATCAGAAATATTTTCCGCAGGGCGGAGGTTCGATCTTCACATTTGAGATTCGGGGAGATGCGCAGAAAGCGAAAGATTTTATTGATCATCTGGAGCTGTTTTCCCTGCTGGCGAATGTGGCTGATGTGAAATCGCTTGTGATTCATCCGGCCAGTACCACGCATGCGCAGCTGAACGAAGAGGAGCTGCTAAACGCCGGAATCCGGCCAAATACAATACGGCTTTCCATTGGGACCGAGCATATTGAAGATATTATTGAGGATCTGGAAGAGGCGTTTGCGTCTGTGAAAGATTGAATTTTTGGAAAGGAATAAGATTTTATGGGAATCTATGAGAATATGACAGAGCTGGTGGGAAATACACCGATGCTGAGACTTACTGGTTATGGGAAAAAGAACCATCTGGAGGCGGAGATTCTGGCAAAGCTGGAATATTTTAACCCGGCTGGCAGTGTGAAGGACCGGATTGCAAAAAAAATACTGCTGGATGCATGGGAAAGTGGGAAAATCAATAAAGATTCGGTCATTATCGAGCCGACAAGCGGCAATACAGGAATCGGGCTGGCAGCGATTGGAGCGGCGCTGGGAATACGGGTCGTGATTACGATGCCGGAGACGATGAGCGTGGAACGGCGCAATCTGATGAAAGCTTATGGAGCTGAGCTTGTACTGACCGATGGTTCGATGGGTATGAAGGGGGCTATTGCAAAAGCCGGGGAGCTCGCGGCAAATACAGAAGGGAGCTTTCTCCCGGGGCAGTTTGTCAACCAGCTGAACCCACAGATGCACAGGGAAACGACCGGACCGGAAATCTGGAACGATACAGATGGAAATGTAGATCTGTTTGTGGCGGGAATCGGTACCGGAGGGACGATTACAGGCACTGGGGAATATCTAAAGTCCCAAAATCCAAAAATCCGGATCGTAGCGGTGGAACCGGCAGATTCTCCGGTTTTGTCTGAAGGCAGACCGGGAGCTCATAAAATACAGGGAATTGGCGCAGGCTTTGTACCGGAAACACTGAATACAAAAATATATGATGAAATCATAAAAGTAGAAAATGAGGATGCGTTCGCAAAAGGACGGGAGATTGCAAAGACGGAAGGCATTCTCGTGGGAATTTCCTCAGGCGCGGCGCTCTGGGCGGCGACAGAGCTGGCAAAACGGCCGGAAAATAAAGGCAAAACGATTGTGGCTGTATTTCCGGATACAGGAGAAAGATATCTGTCCACGCCGATGTTTGATAATTAGAAAACAGGAGAGGAGAGCTGAAATATGAGACTGGCAGCAGCGTTATCAGAAAGAGCTGATCTGCAGGGCAGACTGTCGGAGATCGGGGCACGGCTGAATATGAATGCAAAGGTGCAGGAAGGCGAGGAGCCGTCAGAATCTCCAGAAGAGCTGATGGAAGAGCTGGATCGTACAGTTGAACGGATCGAGGAGCTGATCTCAAAGATAAATTTAACTAACAGCAGTACCGGACGGGATGGCAGGACACTGACAGAAATGCTGGCTCACAGGGATTGTCTGAAAAATAAAATCCAGATTATGCGAAGCTTTCTGGAGAATGCTTCCAATAAGGTGAGCCGTCTGACACATTCAGAAATTAAAATTAAAAGTACAGTCCCGGTATCTGGGTTGCAGAAGAAAGTAGATCTTCTGGCAAAGGAACTGAGGGAGACGGATGAACAGATTCAGGAACTAAACTGGACGACTGAATTATTAGAAACAGTTGCCAGGTAATACCATCTGTTTTTGCAGGTAATCTGACAGAGTGGATGCAATCTCCGGCGGCAGAGAAGGTGCCGCATAGTGGCAGAGGCGTGGGCGGCCTTAGAAGGTTCGAATCCTTTTATTACCATGCATGCCCGGTAGGGTCACATGTGCAATTTTATTTTTACAGATACTACCACAGCATCAGCTGTCAGATGAGGGAGGGAACGGGGATGAAAACAGCGTTTATTTCAGGAGCTTCTCACGGGATAGGAAAAGCAATCGCGTACAGACTGGCATCCGAAGGGTGCAGACTGGCTTTAAATTGTAAAAACAGCACGGATGAGCTGGAACAGCTATGCAGGGAACTGGGAGAGCGGTATGGAGTAATGACGCTGCCGCTGGCTGGTGATATTGGAGACGCAGACGCGGTCGGCCGGATGTTTTCCATGATGCGTGAATATCTGGGAGACGCAGACTGGCTGATCAATAATGCCGGAATCGCGCAGATCGGACTGCTGGGTGATCTGTCTGTCAGCGACTGGCAGACAATGATCAATACGAATCTGTCGTCGGTATTTTATTGCTGCAGACAGGTAATTCCGGAGATGGTACGTAAAAAATATGGGAAGATCGTAAATATTTCTTCGGTATGGGGAGAAGTTGGTGCGTCCTGTGAGGTGGCTTATTCCGCGGCCAAAGGAGGTGTCAATGCACTGACAAAGGCACTGGCCAAAGAATTGGCGCCGAGCGGCATTCAGGTCAATGCCATTGCCTGTGGATGTATTGATACCCGCATGAATGCCTGCTTTAGCAGACAGGAACGGGCTGTGCTGGAACAGGAGATCCCTGCAGGCAGATTCGGGACGGCGCAGGAGGTAGCGCAGCTGGTGTGGCAGCTGCTGTCAGGAAATGATTATCTGACGGGACAAATTATCCGCCTGGACGGAGGTTGGATTTGACTTTTGACTGGTGATACGCTATGCTAAAATAAATTACCCTGTTAATCCAGAAAAGATACTACTGGAGGGATGATAGAATGGCATTGGCAGAGCGAATCCGTTATCTGGTAAACCAGCATCCAAAAAACCGGCGGCAGATTGCACGGGATCTGCACATTTCCACAGACAGTCTCGGAAACTACATCACCGGACGCCGCTGCCCGGATGTCAATATGATCCGGGAAATGGCTATTTATTTTCAGGTATCTGCAGACTTTATTTTATGTGTCACCTCTGGAAACGCAGATATGCTGGCATTGCCTTCTCAGGAACAGGAGCAGAGTCTGCTGGGAATGTTTCGCAAGATGACGCCAGTACAACGGGAAACATTTTTGCAAAGCGGATATGGGATTGTAAAATATACTTCCATACAAAAGATGATGTCTGTGATAGAGACTCCAATGGAGCACAGCTGACTCTGTTACGCAGATTACCAGATGCACCGGTAAACACAGGTTTTTGATTAAAGAAAAAACCTGTGTTTACTGTGTCCTGGATCCGGTGATCAGGTGAAAAACCTGCTGCGGGGTATCTGCGATGACACGGGCGCCGGACTGATGCAAAAATGCTGTGTCACGGAATCCCCAGGATACAGAAATACAATCAAGACCGGCGTTGGCAGCTGTCTGAATATCGACATCTGAATCGCCAACATAGACG
>CANTHI010000263.1 GCA_947653505.1 uncultured Eubacterium sp. | reverse complement strand
AATATTTTATAAAAAATAGTTTTGTCTGAAATGATGTTATAAAAATGATCATATCAAAAAAATATTTTATAAAAAATAGTTTTAAAATGATTTTATACAAAAATAACCACATCTAAAAATGATATTATAAAAATGATTATATCTAAAAATTGCTTTATTTAAAAATATTATATAAAAAACGATCATATTTAAAAATGATATTATAAAAAGATGATCATATCTAAAAATTGATTTGTTTAAAAAATATGATATAAAAAATGATCATATCTAAAAATGCCTTGTTTAAAAATGCTTTATTTTAATTTATTGTATTATAATTCATTATATTTTAATTTATTATATTTTAAATTATTGTATCTTAAACTATTTGATCTAAAATTACGATAGTCAGGATTGCTTAAATCCTTAATTAGAATATCTTAAGTCACGTATCAACGTTTTTTGCGCAAAAAGGCAAAACTTTTTTCTGTCTTCCCAGGCGCTGGATACATCCAGCGTCTGAGAGGCCAATCATCTGAATAATTTAATCTGAAATATCAATCTGAACCAGGTTACACGCAGCTATAATTTCCCATTTTTGTAGCGTGTAACAAGACTCTTAATCCGGTCATACGGGTTCAGAAGGTCGCTGATCGATGCATCCTGATTCAGGGTATCTACAATATGCGCGATATATTTACTCATATCACAGTTAATATAATACGGACGGCTGAGCAGTTCCGGTGTCTGATAAATAAGGTTGGTTGTGATCACGCGGTAAATAGTCCCTTCTTCCACTGCTTTGTCAAACTTGTCCAGACCGTCTGTAAACAAGCCGAATGTAGATATAACAAAAATACGCTTTGCTTTCCTTTTTTTCAGCTCCGTAGCGACATCAATCATACTGTCTCCGGATGAGATCATATCGTCGATAATCATCACATCTTTTCCTTCGACAGAAGCGCCGAGAAATTCATGCGCGATAATCGGATTGCGTCCGTTTACAATCCGGCTGTAATCGCGGCGTTTGTAAAACATGCCGATATTGATGCCAAGCACGCTGGCCAGATATACGGCACGTCCGGTAGCGCCTTCGTCCGGACTGATCATCATCATGTGGTCCGAATCAAAGATTAAGTCAGGCACACTGGTACATAAAGATTTGATAAACTGGTATGCCGGCTGTATAGATTCAAATCCGGAGATTGGGATGGCATTCTGTACGCGTGGGTCATGGGCGTCGAAGGTGATGATATTATCTACTCCCATAGCGGTCAGTTCCTGCAGCATCATGGCGCAGTCCATCGATTCGCGCCCATTGCGTCTGTGCTGCCGGCCTTCGTATAAATAGGTCATGATGACTGTGATACGTCTTGCTTTTCCTCCTGCGGCAGCTATAATACGCTTTAAGTCTGAATAATGATCGTCCGGGGATTTATGGTTCGGATGACCGCAGACCGTATACGTTTCATGATAATTGGTTACGTCGACCATGATAAACAGATCATAGCCACGGATCGACTCTTTGATAAATCCTTTGGCTTCTCCGGTACCGAACCGCGGAGTAATCGCATTGACAATATAAGTGTCACGCTCAAAACCCCTGAAAGCAATTGTCGTTTTGTGGTCAGACTGATGCTCGTGGCGCCATTGCACAAGGTATTCGTTGACTTTTTCGCCAAGGGCTGAGCAGTTGGACATAGGAATCAGCCCAAGAACGCCTACTGGAATACTTTCAATCGTGTTGTCATCATAATGCATAGTGTAGTCCTCCGTTTTATTTAATTTTGCAATGGTTTAGCATTCAGAATCTGAACCATTACTTAATTTTCTCTTCTGGAGCCGGATATCGTCACAAAAAAGCTTTATCATTGTATAACTGCTTACAATTCGGGAAAAGATTCTTTCCGAATAAATCATGTTTAGCTGATCAATGCCTAAATTTGTCGATATGATCGTGGATTTTTTGCGCAGCATACGTTCGTTCAGGCATAAAAACAGCTGTGAAACGGTAAATGTATTGGACAGCTCAGTTCCCAGATCATCAATGATCAGAAGGTCACAGTCAAAAATATGCTGCATGGAGGAGGAAGCCTCCGGATCCTTCTCAAACTTATGCTTTTCCAAAACTTCAAACAGCTGGAACGCTGTAAAATAAATAACGGAATGGCCGGTATCCAGCAGTTCCTTTGCAATACAGTTGGATAAAAATGTCTTGCCGGTACCAGTATCGCCGTATAAAAGCAGATTGTGAAATTCAGTATCAAATTTTTTTAAAAATAACAATGATTCCCGCACGGCATCTTTGGCAGTCGCTCTGTATGTCATCCCGTTGGTACTGTTTGTTTTCGTTTCAGAATAATAGGCAAACGAAAAACTGGAAAAATTTTCTTCCTGCAGAATATTTTTGATATTCGACTGCGTATAAACAAGATCAATAGCTGCCTGCTCAAAACAATGACACCGCCTGTTGCCGATGTAACCAGTGTCCTTACAGTCCGGACAGGTATACCGGGGCTCAAGATCATGTTCGTCCAATCCGGCTGAGGCAAGGATCGCCGATCGTTCCCTGCGATAACCGTCCAGCGTCTGTTTCAGCTGCGCAGGAGCCGTCTCATCACCGTCCAGCAGCTTTCGGGCATAATGGACGCTGGATGAGCTGATCAGTGTTTCCAGCTCTTTTAAACGTGGATATTTCTGATAGAGCTGCTGCTTTTGTTTTTGCAGTATATGCTGGTTATGAAGCTGTCTGGCATCATACTGCCGCTGGATCTCGTCGTATTGTGAATTTGATAATGGCATGATGGATCTCCGTATGTTATCTGCTTGTTATCTGCTGTGCGCCAGCAATTCGCGTTCAAGCTCGTCATAATTATAAGTGCGCTGCGAAAAGTTTGCAAAGCCGCCTGCCATCGTGCCTTTGGCAGTGCGTGCAGCAGCCTTTCCGGCTGTTATCTTTTTAGACTTTGCCTCCTGATACTGTGCGTCCAGCAGCTTAATATCATTGATCGTATGCGCATTCTGGCTCTGCCAGCTCTTTAAAATGGAATCTGTATATTCATAGCTGATCTGATGGATTTTCAGGATCGTTTTCTGGCAGGCCAGCGCGATCATTTCATCAGAAAATCCCATATCTTTTGACCATCTTTCTACATATTCCATTTCCGGTGTAGCCAGTGTCCGGTTTGTGATGCCGAACGCTTTTTGTACCGCATGGACCGCGCTGCTATGGAGCTGCGAAGCCTGTTTTGCGTCCGAAAGTGTGCGGATGCCGGCTTTTGCCCACGAAAGCGCAATTTTGTCCATATAACGGATGCTCAGGTGATTTTTTGCCACGCTCTGCTCGATCAGATATTCAATCAGATCCTGTGAAAATTCCAGCCTGTCGAGCCAGTACAGAATCATCTGGATCTCTGTGTTGTTCAGATGATGACCCAGATAACGCTCCGTCACAAATAAAATCTCCTGCACCGTCTCGTCTTCACAAAAATGTGCCAGCTGGTTCAGGGAATATTCCCTGCGTTCCGGCAGCGGCTGTCTGTACACATCCGGTTCGGCTGTAGCTGTCCGGACAGCCGTCATATCCTGACCGGCCAGAGCTGTCCTGGCGTCTGCCATATCCTGACTGGCTGTAGCTGTGCTGACAGCCATCGTAGAATAATCGGCTGCAGCTGTTCTGACATTTGTCACATCCTGACCGGCCGGAGCCGTGCTGACAGCCATCGCAGGATAATTGGCTATAGTTGTCCTGACATCTGTCACATCCTGACCGGCCGGAGTTGTGCTGACAGCCGTCGCATGATGACCGGCTGTAGCTGCTTTGACAGGCGGTGCATCATACGGCTGATTTCCGGCGGAAACGGAACCAGCAGTCTGTGGCTGGCCTGTACAGGCAGCAGTCTGCGGTTTCCTGGCAGGAATTTCCGATACATCAGACAGACAAATACCTGTCAGCTCTTTTTGCGTGTTAAATTCCAGCCGCAGCAGATGCATTTTTTCCCAATATTTCAGAGCACGGGTTACATCCTTTTCTGTATGATCGAACTTGTCCGCGATATCCGAAATGGAGAACATCGTGTCCGGATTGCTCATACAGCGGAGCAGATACAGATAGATTTTGACAAACTCTCCATCTGCGTGTGTCATGTACTCGTCAATAAAAGTGTTTGGTACATAGGTGGCAGCGAGCGTGCTGTCACGTTTTAGTAATATATCAGCCATATGCATTCCCTCTCTTACTGCACCGATTATAGCACAGGATTTCCCAATTGAGAAGTGCAATTTTTTCGCAGACACCGTAAAATCAGGGCGTTTGGGAGTTTGTGGATAAAGTGGATAAGGTGGATAAGGATGAAGTTCACATTATATTAATTTATAAAACAGCTCAAAATAGAATCTTTCCACAAACCGTCAAAAGATGTGGATAAAACACAAAAAATCCACATTGAAACAGGCATCTTTTGCACAATTCAATGTGGATAATGTGGATAACTAGTGGTTAAGAAGGTCTTCACCCACCTTTAAGATATCTCCGGCTCCCATAGTTATCAACAGGTCGCCGTTCATTAAAAATTTTAACAAAAATTTTTCGATCTCATCAAAAGATGGAAAATAGTAACATTCTGTGCCGTGTTCTTTCAGCTTTTCGAGCAGGTTCAGGGAACTGACGCCAAGCGTGTCAGTCTCCCTGGCCGCATAAATGTCAGCCAGAATGACGACATCCGCAGCCGACAGCGACGCGGCAAAATCATCCAGAAAGGCTTTCGTACGAGAATACGTATGCGGCTGGAATACACACAGGATACGTGAATGTGGATAACTGGCAGCGGCATCCAGGGTAGCTTTTATTTCTGTCGGATGATGTGCATAATCATCAACGACCGTAGCCCCGTTTACATTACCTTTTACCTGAAAGCGCCGGTCGGTTCCGCAAAAAGCATGAAGTCCTTCAGAAATGGCCTTAGCCGGAAGCCCCATCTCAACAGCCAGCGCTGCAGCAGCCAGTGCGTTGCTGATATTATGCCGTCCGGGTACCCGCAGCGTTACATCACATACTTTTTCCGTCTCCTTCCAGCTTAAAAACCGGGAGGAGCTGCCGTCTGATTCGGTGTGAACGGTTTTATGTGTGCCACGCATGATCGTAAACTGTGCAAAACCGGATTCCTGATAAGAGATTTGATGTGGATAATAGCTGCAGCAGGAATCAAAACCATACGTAACGACCTTACAGTCCAGTCCGTGCAGCAGTTCATCCAGATTGCCAATTTCATGATTGATAATGAGCGTGCCGTCCGCAGCTGTATTTTCTGCAAACAGACGGAATGAATGCCGGATATCATCCAGATCCTTAAAAAAGTCCAGATGATCTTCTTCTATATTAAGAATCATACTGTACTTTGGATAAAAATGCAGAAAGCTGTTTGTATACTCACAGGCCTCGGTTACGAAATAAGCCGAGTGGCCGACACGGATATTGCCACCGATCGCAGGCAGGATACCGCCGATCGAAATCGTAGGGTCGGTCTGTGCCGCAAGCAGAATCTGCGTTACCATAGAAGTCGTCGTTGTCTTTCCATGTGTGCCGGCAATGGCAGCGGACTGGCTGTAATTGCGCATAATCTGACCCAGCAGCTCCGCACGGCTGAGCATAGGAATCTGCTGCGCTTTAGCAGCCTGATATTCCGGATTATCGTCATGAATGGCTGCCGTATAGACAACAAGGTC
>CANTHI010000262.1 GCA_947653505.1 uncultured Eubacterium sp. | reverse complement strand
AAAACGCCCCGAATTTCGAGGATGTACAGGAAATATTGGTGGAGGATGATTTTACAGCTGCAGATCAGAGCGAAGCATTATTGAATATTGTCTCACTGGATACACATTGTAACAGTCCGGTTACTTATGTGAAATGCAAAGGACTGGATGGGGAAGGAAAATACGTGATCGAGGGAACTTCCCGTGTGTTCAGCGGAAATGCATTAATGGAAACAGGAATCCCGGTACCTGTTGTTTCTGGAGAATATCATGCGTGGCAGATCCATCTGATCAGAATATAGATCAGTCGGAATTTGCATGATGCAGATAAATATTGAAATCTTTGACAGATTTTTCCTGTACGGAAATCTGTCAAAGATTGCTTCTTGTCTAAATATATTTTTTTACATACTGCCCCGTATAAGACTCCGGTATCTGCGCGACCTCTTCCGGCGTTCCCTGCGCAATGACCATACCGCCGCCGTCACCGCCTTCCGGCCCCATGTCAATAATATAATCCGCCGTCTTGATCACATCCAGATTATGCTCAATGACAATGACCGTATTGCCGCCCTCCGCCAGTCTGTGCAGAATTTCCACCAGCTTGTGCACATCCGCGAAATGCAGTCCCGTCGTCGGTTCATCCAGAATATATACTGTCTTTCCGGTACTGCGGCGGCTTAATTCCGTCGCCAGCTTGATCCTCTGGGCTTCCCCGCCGGACAGCTCCGTAGACGGCTGGCCAAGCCGGATATACGATAAACCCACGTCGTAAAGTGTCTGGATTTTCCGTTCGATCGAAGGGATATTTTCAAAAAATCCCAACGCCTCCTCCACGGTCATATTCAGCACATCATAAATGCTCTTTCCTTTGTATTTTACTTCCAGCGTTTCCCGGTTATACCGCTTTCCCTGACAGACCTCGCAGGGCACATACACATCCGGCAGAAAATGCATTTCAATTTTTAAGATTCCGTCTCCGGAACAGGCTTCACAACGCCCACCCTTTACATTAAAGCTGAATCTTCCCTTTTTATATCCTTTTGCCTTTGCGTCCGGCGTCGCCGCAAACAGGTCACGGATCATATCAAACACTCCCGTATACGTCGCCGGATTGGAACGCGGCGTACGGCCGATGGGCGACTGGTCGATATCGATGACCTTGTCCAGCTGCTCCAGACCAATGATTTTGTCATGCTTTCCGGGAATACATCTGGCACGGTTCAGCTTTTTGGCCATCGCTTTATATAAAATCTCATTCGTCAGCGAGCTTTTTCCAGAACCAGACACCCCCGTAATACAGGTCAGAATCCCCAGCGGTATTTCTACCGTAATATTTTTCAGATTGTTTTCCCTCGCACCTTTTACCGTCAGCCAGCCAGCCGGTTTTTTACGCTCAGCCGGCACCGGAATTTTAATCCGTCCGCTCAGATACGCTCCGGTAATCGAAGCCGGCTGGTTCATAATATCTTCCGCCGTCCCCGTCGCAATGACCTCGCCGCCATGCTCGCCGGCGCCAGGTCCGATATCCACGATAAAATCCGCTGCCCGCATCGTATCTTCATCATGCTCCACTACAATCAGCGTATTTCCAAGATCCTTCAGATTTTTTAACGCTGAGAGCAGCTTATCATTATCCCGCTGATGCAGCCCGATGCTCGGTTCATCCAGAATATAGGCAACCCCGACCAGACCGGAGCCAATCTGCGTCGCCAGCCGGATTCTTTGCGCTTCCCCGCCGGACAGCGTGCCTGTCGCCCGCCCCAGCGACAGATAGTCCAGTCCGACTTCTACGAGGAATCCTACCCGCGCACGGATCTCCCGTATAATTTGTGCACCGATCATTTCCTGCTGTTTTGTCAGAGACAGATTTCCCATAAACTGCTGCAGATTTTTAATCGACAGATTCGTCACTTCAAATATATTTTTATCCTGAATCGTAACCGCCAGCGCTTCTTTTTTCAAACGCTGCCCGCCACATGTCTTGCACGGCGTCACCCGCATAAATTCCTCATACTGCTGCTTCATCATATCCGATCCCGTCTCACGGTATCTGCGCCCGACATTTTTCACAAGTCCTTCAAAGACTACGTCATAGACGCCTTCCCCCCGCTGTCCGCGGTAATGCACCTTTACCTCGCGGTCCGATCCATTAATCAGCATATCCCGCACTTCATCGGACAATTCTTCATACGGTGTATACAGATCAAAACCATAAGACTCTGCCAGCGCTGCCAGCGTCGCATACGTATAACTCGAAGGATCGGTACATGACTGCCAGCCTGTCACCTGTATCGCTCCCTGCGCAATACTGAGCGACCGGTCCGGTATCATCAGCTCTTCGTCAAATTCCATTTTATAGCCCAGTCCAAAGCAGTCCGGACATGCCCCAAACGGATTGTTAAACGAAAAGCTGCGCGGCTCAATCTCGTCCACGCTGATCCCACAGTCCGGACAGGCAAAGCTGTCCGAAAACTGCAGCATTTCAGGCCCGCTGTCTGCCCGGTCTTCTCCCTGCGGCCTTTGTACTTCCACCATAACCAGACCATCCGCCAGCTCCAGAACACTTTCAATCGAATCCGTCAGTCTTTTTTCAATCCCAGCCTTTACAATCAGACGGTCCACCACGATCTCGATATTGTGCTTTTTATTTTTTTCCAGCGGAATTTCTTCCGTCAGCTCATACATATTTCCATCCGCGATGACACGCACATAACCGCTTCGTTTTGCCTGTTCCAGCATCTTCTGATGCGTTCCTTTCCGGCCACGCACAACCGGAGCAAGCAGCTGTATTTTCGTCCGTTCCGGCAGATCCATAATCAGGTCCACCATCTGGTCCACCGTCTGCTTTTTAATCTCCTTGCCGCATTTTGGACAGTGCGGTATCCCAATCCGCGCATAGAGCAGACGAAAATAATCATAAATCTCCGTCACCGTACCAACTGTAGAACGCGGATTGCGGTTCGTCGATTTCTGGTCAATCGATATCGCCGGAGACAGGCCCTCTATTTTTTCCACATCCGGTTTTTCCGCCTGTCCCAGAAACTGCCTCGCATAAGAAGACAAAGACTCCATATACCGGCGCTGCCCCTCCGCATAAATCGTGTCAAACGCCAGGGAAGACTTCCCCGACCCACTCAGTCCGGTCAGCACGACAAACTCGTCTCTGGGAATATCCAGATCAATATTTTTTAAATTATGCTCGTTTGCCCCACGTATTTTTATATATTTTCTTTCTTTGCTCATAATCTTTTCCTTATCCGGATACCATCCGCTCATTTATTTTTGCGCATCCCGCAGCATTTCTTTCAGATGCATCATCTGGTCACGCAGCTCCGCCGCCGCTTCAAAGTTCAGGTCCGCCGCGGCGCTTTCCATCTTCTTTTTCACCTGTGCGATCAGCTTTTCCAGCTCCTTCCGGTTCATAGACTCCGGATCTTTTGCAAAATTCAGCTCCTCGGCCGCCACCTTTTTCGATATGCTGATCAGATCGCGCACCGCTTTCTGAATCGTCTTCGGCGTAATCCCATGCGCCTCATTATACTCCTGCTGCAGCTTGCGGCGGCGCGCAGTCTCGTCGATCGCTGCCCGCATCGAATCCGTGATTTTATCCGCATACATAATGACATGCCCTTCACTGTTGCGGGCCGCCCTGCCGACCGTCTGAATCAGCGACGTCTCCGAGCGCAGAAATCCTTCCTTATCCGCATCCAGGATCGCCACCAGCGTAATCTCCGGAATGTCCAGACCTTCCCGCAGCAGATTGATCCCGACAAGCACATCAAAAACATCCAGCCTGAGGTCACGGATAATCTCCGCACGCTCCAGCGTATCAATATCCGAATGCAGATATTTTACCCTTATACCGACTTCCTGCATATACGTCGTCAGATCTTCAGCCATCCGCTTTGTCAGCGTCGTAATCAGCACCTTATTCTTTTTCGCCGTTTCCTTATTCACTTCCGAAATCAGATCATCAATCTGTCCTTCGACCGGACGCACATCAATCTGCGGATCCAGCAGTCCGGTCGGCCTGATAATCTGCTCCACCCGCAACAGCTCATGCTCCTTTTCATAGACATTCGGCGTTGCAGACACAAACAGCATCTGATCGATCTTAGACTCAAACTCTTCGAAATTCAGCGGCCGGTTATCCTTTGCCGACGGCAGCCGGAACCCATAATCAACCAGCGTCGTTTTTCTGGACTGGTCCCCCGCAAACATCCCCCGGATCTGCGGCACTGTAATATGGGATTCATCAATAATAATTAAAAAGTCATCTTTAAAATACTCCATCAGGGTCAGCGGCGTCGCACCCGGCTCCAGTCCGGCCAGATGTCTGGAATAATTCTCAATCCCGCTGCAGAACCCCGTTTCCCGAAGCATTTCAATATCAAAATTCGTCCGCTCCGCAATCCGCTGCGCCTCCAGCAGCTTGTCCTCCCCTTTAAAATAGCGTACACGCTCTTCCAGCTCTTTTTCAATCTCCACGCACGCTTTATTAATTTTCTCCTGTGGCACGACATAATGCGATGCCGGAAAGATCCCGACATGCTCCAGCGAAGCCTTCACCTCTCCGGTCAGCACATCAATCTCCGTAATCCGGTCAATCTCATCTCCAAAAAACTCCACCCGCACCGCGCGGTCCGCGCTGCTGGCCGGAATAATCTCCAGCACATCCCCACGGACACGAAACGTCCCCCGGTGAAAATCCATCTCGTTCCTCGTATACTGGATATCGATCAAATCCCGGATCACATCATCCCTGTCCCGGATCATCCCCGGCCGCAGCGATACCATCATCCCAAGAAAATCTTCCGGACTGCCCAGACCATAAATACACGAAACACTGGATACCACAACCACATCCCTGCGCTCGGAAAGCGCAGCTGTCGCAGACAGGCGCAGCTTGTCGATCTCTTCATTTACGGAAGAATCTTTTGCGATGTACGTGTCGGATGATGGTACGTAGGCTTCAGGCTGGTAGTAATCGTAATAGGAGACAAAGTATTCCACCGCGTTTTCAGGGAAGAACTCCTTGAACTCCCCGTACAATTGGGCAGCAAGGGTCTTATTGTGCGCTATTACCAAAGTGGGCTTGTTTAGCTGCTGGATGACGTTTGCCATCGTGAAAGTCTTGCCGGAGCCTGTAACCCCTAGTAAAGTCTGGAATTGGTTGCCTTCTTTGAAGCCGTTTACGAGGGCTTCTATTGCTTGAGGCTGGTCGCCTGTGGGCTTGTATTCTGAATGAAGTTTAAATACATTTTGTGCATTTTGCACAAATATCACCTCCAAGATCTATAGTAAAAAGTTCGACTATTCGCCAGAAATTCGTCGAGACTGCGTATTCAACTTTTCCGTCAAATTGCACAAAAATCTTTCACGACGAATTTTGGTCACCTATTGCTCATTTTTCCACTTTACAGCACTATTCAATCCTAAATGGACTTCATGCAATATGATATAACAATCCAGATTGAATGATACCACAAAATCAAGTATCTGTATAGATTGGCACAGACATAATTTTCATTCATTATCAGACAGATTTTGCTCCATCTGTTTGGTATCAATCAAAAAGCAAGAAGGTATGGTAATTATTATACTAGAACATATGTTTTTATTCAATCCCTAAAATCGTAAACGACATATTTGTTTTATATTCACGAACGAAGTGAGGAGGCTTACCGGTCTATTATGACGCAGATACTGCCGAAACGCGCAAA
>CANTHI010000261.1 GCA_947653505.1 uncultured Eubacterium sp. | reverse complement strand
GACGCAGGAGGAGCTGGAAGAGATTAAGAATGAGAATGTGGATGAACTGATTCAGGTGGACGCAGCTTATTATCAGGCGGCAGAGAAAGCTCTGAATCAGATATCTGCAAAAAAAGTGTCGCTGTTGGAAATAAAATATTTGGCGGCAAGGATTTATGTGGCAGAAACCATTTATCCCAGAAAAACAGAAGGCAGCCAGGACTATCAGAAGAGCGTGAAATCATATTTGAAAAAAATCGGCGTGGCATTTTATCACAGCGGTTTGGAAGACGACGCTGAATTGGTCAGAGAGATTTGCGAGATGCTTTTGATTATCCGGTATAAAGTTATCTATAACATCGTTGACTGGAATGATTCAAACCGAGAGGTCAAAAAGAATATGAGCGAATTGTATGGCGTCTGTCTGATGTATGTAAGTATTCTGGGGGAGAATGGATATTTGTTTTTCGAGCAGGATGACGTTGCGAAAATTACAATTTTGATTCATAATTATATGCAGAAGCACAAAAGGGAAGCAGGGCGTTACAAACACATGTTCTGTAAATAAAAAACACTTGACACTATAAAAATCTTATGATAAGATACACAGGTCTTAAATAAATCTGAAATTTCATTCTTACAAAGCAGACACAAAACGATCTGTATCTATATAAAAACGGGGTGGATTTCGGATAAATTTCATGGATGAAAAATCATGGATGAAAAATCATGGATGAAAAATCATGGATGAAAAATTAGAACAGGCATATCTGTATGATTTTTACGGCGAACTGCTCAAAGACCGCCAGCGCAGAATCTACGAGGATTTTGTATTCAACGATCTGTCTCTGGGAGAGATTGCGCAGGAAGAAGGGATCAGCAGGCAGGGAGTCCACGATATGGTAAAGCGCTGTACAAAAGCGCTGGAAGGCTATGAAGAGCGGCTGCATCTCGTAGAGAAGTTCCTTAGTACGAAGGAACAGGTGGAGCAGATACACGCACTGGCCGCTGAATTGCGAAAGAGTCAGGAGACGTCGGCTGAGGCGCGGCTGTGGCAGATGGACCAGCTGCAGCAGATCGAGCAGATATCCAGTGCGGTTTTAGAGGAATTGTAACAGCAGGCGGCCGGTATTATAAGGAGTCAGAAACATGGCATTTGACAGCTTATCAGAAAAACTTCAGAATGTATTCCGCAATCTGCGCAGCAAAGGCCGTCTGACTGAGGACGATGTAAAGACAGCGTTAAAAGAAGTAAAGCTGGCGCTTCTGGAAGCGGATGTAAATTTTAAGGTTGTAAAAAATTTTACAAAAGAAGTACAGGCACAGGCGATTGGTTCGGATGTAATGAATGGTCTGAATCCGGGGCAGATGGTCATTAAAATCGTCAACGATGAGATGGTAAAAATGATGGGCTCCGAGACGACGGAGCTCGCGCTGAACAGCTCCGGCCTGACGGTCATCCTGATGGCAGGCCTGCAGGGTGCGGGCAAGACGACGACGACGGCCAAGATTGCAGGAAAGTTAAAGCAGAAGGGGAGAAAGCCGCTTCTGGCGGCCTGTGACGTATATCGTCCGGCAGCGATCGAGCAGCTGCAGATTAACGGGAAAAAGCAGGGCGTCGGGGTATTTTCGATGGGAGATAAAAACAGCCCTGTGGATATTGCAAAAGCCGCGGTGGAACATGCGCAAAAACATGGGTTTAACGTCCTGATTCTGGATACGGCCGGACGGCTGCATATCGATAATACGATGATGGAAGAGCTGGCACAGATCAAAAGAGAGGTCGCAGTGACCCAGACAATCCTTGTTGTGGATGCGATGACAGGTCAGGATGCGGTTAATGTAGCCAGCAGCTTTGAAGAAAAGATTGGTATCGACGGTGTCATACTGACTAAGCTGGATGGAGATACCAGAGGCGGCGCCGCGTTATCGATCCGCGCGGTGACAGGAAAGCCGATTTTATATGTCGGCATGGGGGAAAAACTGTCCGATCTGGAGCAGTTTTATCCGGACCGGATGGCTTCCAGAATACTTGGCATGGGCGATATTTTAACACTGATTGAGAAGGCGGAAGCAGAGATTGATCAGGAAAAAGCAAAGGAAATGGAGCAGAAGTTTAAAAAGGCCGAGTTTGGCTTTGACGACTATCTGGAGTCCATGAACCAGATGAAAAAGATGGGCGGTCTGTCCAGTGTGCTTTCGATGATGCCGGGAATCGGCGGCGCCCAGATGGAAGAGCTGCAGAATGCAATGGATGAAAAAAAGATGGCCCGGATCGAAGCGATTATTTATTCGATGACGCCAAAGGAACGCAGTGATCCCGGCATTTTAAATCCGGGCAGAAAACGGCGGATTGCCGACGGGGCAGGCGTCGATATCGCAGAAGTAAACCGTCTCGTCAAGCAGTTTGAGCAGACACGCAAGATGATGAAGCAGATGACCGGCATGATGGGCGGAAAAGGAAAACGCGGCAAAATGGGAAGATTCAAGCTTCCGTTTTAGCATAGATGATAAGGAATGACAACAGTATAAGCTGTTTTGTTTTTATTCAAGGAGGTGAAACAGGTGGCAGTTAAGATCAGATTAAAAAGACTTGGAAAGAAGAAAAATCCTTTCTATAGAATCGTTGTTGCAGATGCCAGAACATCCAGAAACGGCAAGAGCATTGATGAAATCGGCACATATGATCCGATGAAGGATCCAAGCGAATTTCACGTAGATGCAGAAGCAGCTAAAAAATGGCTGGCAAACGGCGCACAGCCTACCGAGACTGTAGCTAAGATTTTTAAGCTGGCAGGAATCGCGAAGTAGTGAGGTGGATAGATGAAAGAGCTGGTAGAAGTGATTGCAAAATCACTGGTCGATCATCCGGATGAAGTGACGGTAACGGAAACGGAAGATGATAAATCCATCGTAATCGGGCTGCAGGTAGCACAGGCAGATATGGGAAAAGTCATCGGCAAACAGGGGCGTATTGCAAAGGCAATCCGTTCGGTTGTAAAAGCCGCAGCTTCGAAAGAAGATAAAAAGGTTATTGTAGAGATTATGCAATAGGCATATTTTCGGACAGGAAAGCATTGTAAGACGAACACGGTTTTACAATGCTTTTTTCAAAATAAACAGAAGGAACAGCATGGGATGTTCCGGACAAAAATGATGTGATAAAATGATGTGATAAAATGATCTGATGAAATTAAGAAAGGCTGTAAATGATTATGGAAGATTTATTTCAGGTAGGCGCCATCACAGGCACACACGGACTGCGCGGAGAGGTTAAAGTATATCCGACGACAGATGAGCCTGCGCGCTATCACAGATTAAAAGAAGTGATTCTGGATACGGGGAAAGAGCAGTTTCCGATAAAGCTCGCACATGCCAGACTGTATAAGCAGATGGTGATTGTAAAGTTTGAGGGTCTGGATGACATTAACGATGTGGAAAAATATAAAGGCGCAAAGCTGTATGTGACGAGGGAAAACGCGCTGGAGCTGCGGGAAGACGAGTATTATTTTGCCGATCTGGCAGGACTTTGTGTCCAGACGCAGGATGGCCAGCTGCTGGGGACGGTGAAGGATATTCTGCAGACAGGGGCCAATGATGTATATGTAGTCGCGCGGGAGCACCAGAAGGATCTTCTGATTCCGGCGATCAAAGACTGTGTAAAGCAGATCGATCTGGAGGGCGGCAGGATCGTTGTCAGTCTGCTGCCGGGACTGCTGGAAGCAAACGAAGGAAGTGCGAAGTAAGGTAAAGGCGGTGCGAGACAGATGCATTTTTATATACTGACATTATTTCCGGAGCTGATCTGCCAGATTATGCAGACGAGTATTATCGGACGGGCCGTAAACAATGGCATACTGACGTTTGAGGCTGTAAATATCCGTGATTATACGACAGACAGGCATAAGAAGGTAGACGATTACCCGTACGGAGGCGGCGCGGGGATGGTGATGCAGGCACAGCCCGTTTACGATGCGTGGAAGGCGGTCAGGGAAAAAATCAGCCGGAGCGGACAGGGCGGCTGCCCCGTGCGTACGATTTATCTGACGCCGCAGGCGGAGGTTTTTACCCAGAGCAGGGCAAAAGTATTTGCCAGAGAGCAGAATCTGATCCTGCTGTGCGGGCATTATGAGGGCATCGATGAGCGTGTGCTGGAAGAAATCGTGACAGATTATCTGTCGGTCGGGGATTATGTCCTCACAGGCGGCGAGCTGCCGGCGATGGTGCTGGCAGACGCAGTCGCAAGGATGGTGCCAGGAGTGCTTACGAACGGGCAGTCTGCCAGTACGGAATCCCTGGAAGGAAATCTGCTGGAGTATCCGCAGTACAGCCGTCCTGAAGAATGGAATGGAAAAAAGGTGCCGCCGGTACTGCTGTCGGGCAATCACGCAAACGTCGACGCGTGGCGCAGGGAGCAGGCAGTCCGCCGTACGGCCGAGCGCCGTCCGGATCTGCTGGCGCGGGCAGATCTGACAGAAAAGGAACGGGAACTGTATTTATGATCCGGACTTATGTACTGGACACAGGTATCCTGCCAGATATGCAGGACGATCCGGCAGGATGGGAAGCCTGTCTGAAAAAGCTGCCGGCAGAGCGGGTGGAAAAAATCCGGCGTATCCGTCATGCAGAAGCAAAAAAGCAGAGTCTGGGCGCAGGCCTGCTGCTGCATGAGGTATGCAGCCGTCTGGCTCCGGAGGCAGAGATTACCAGCGGCGCATACGGCAAACCGGTCTGTACGGAGCTGTCGTTTAATCTGTCACATACAAAAGAAGCGGTGATTTTAAGTGTCTGGGAGGGCGGAAACGATTCTGCGCGGGTACTGACCGGGTGTGATATCGAAAAGCTGCATCCGTACCGGTCAGGGATTGCAGGACGTTTTTTTACCAGAGCGGAATATGACAGTCTGGAAGCCGTCCGCGACCCGCAGGCACAGGCAGAGCTGTTCTGCCGTTACTGGACCAGAAAAGAAAGCGTCATGAAGCTGACCGGACTGGGCCTGTCCCTGCCGATGGATCTGTATGACGTGCGGGGCAGCCAGCCGGTGGCAGACCGGACGAAGGTTTCTGCATGGTATGAAAACGCGCTGCAAAAAGGAGAACACAGGACAGAGCTTGCGCAGGCCGTAAAGATACTGCTTCAGGAGGAGCTGTACTGGAAGGAATACCGCTATCGGGACTGCTGCATTACGGTATGCAGTACCTGTAACTGCTTTGCACCGTTACTATTCACGGCCTGAAGGCTGCTCATAGTAATTCGCAAAATCGCCCCTCACTCCTGAATCATATTCTCATGGAACGCGCAGTTTATGCCCGGTGGGGCAGACCCTGCGCGTTCCTGACCCGTGAAAAGTAGCCTGCACCGGATTATGTGCTTGCAAAACCGGATATAAAAGGAATATAATAAAGACAGGAGGATCATCAGATATGAAAGCTTTTGTCAACAGGCACGCGGAGCTTGGTTTTTTAGAAAAAGAATACAGACGTGATGGTTCGTCCCTTGTCATCTTATATGGCAGACGGCGGGTCGGAAAAACGGCTCTGATTGTGGAATTTATCAAAAACAGGCCGGCGGTATATTTTCTGGCTACCGAAGAAAATGAAACGCAGAACCGGATTGCTTTTTTCCATACGGTTGCGGAGCAGACAGGAAACCATAGTCTGCTGCAGAAAGGCGCGGACAGCTGGGAACAGATATTCCGGATCTGGCTGGAGCAGGCTTTTGGTGAAAAAAAGCTGCTCGTCA